>JBIQMB010000001.1:0-29154 GCA_044463745.1 Chitinophagaceae bacterium
ATTTTTAGTACTCTTTCTCATTAGATGAATAAAGTATTAAAACGTTACAATATTTGTAATCAAATTACCGGCCAGAATAAAAAACTTTTTTCTAAGCTCTTTTGGTGCAGCCAATCATAATATTTTAATGCGACAATCTTTTTTCTCTGATTATCTTTGCACCATGCTACAGATTAGTCAAAGAGGCCGGGAAATGCCGGCTTCACCCATCAGAAAATTGGTCCCTTTTGCAGATGCTGCGAAAAAAAGAGGAATCAAAATCTATCACCTAAATATCGGGCAACCGGATATTGCCACGCCAAAAATAGCACTGGATGCGGTCAGAAATTCGACTTTCGATATTCTGGAGTACAGCCACAGTGCGGGCAATGAAAGCTATAGAAAGAAACTGGCCGGCTATTATAAAAGTGTAAACATTCAGGTTGATTCCAACGATATTCTTATCACTACAGGCGGAAGCGAAGCTATTTTATTTGGCTTTATGAGCTGCCTAAACCCCGGCGATGAAGTCATAATTCCGGAACCTTTTTACGCTAATTACAATGGATTTGCGGTAACGGCCGGCGTTAAGGTAACACCCATTACCAGCACCATCGATACCGGGTTTGCTCTTCCATCTATTGAAGAGTTTGAAAAGAAAATTACACCCCGAACCCGGGCCATTATCATTTGCAATCCAAACAACCCAACCGGCTATCTCTATAGCCGTGAAGAAATGGAATCGCTCAAAACCATCATCAAGAAACACAACCTTTATTTGTTTGCCGATGAGGCGTATAGAGAGTTCTGTTATGTAGGAAAGCATTTTAGCGCTATGGAATTGACGGATGTGGGTGATAATGTGATATTGATGGATACGGTAAGTAAACGTTACAGTGCCTGTGGCGCCAGAATAGGAGCACTTGTTACCAAAAACAAACAAGTGATTAACACGGCAATGAAGTTTGCACAGACCAGATTGAGCCCACCCTCCTTCGGCCAGATTCTTGGTGAAGCCGCTATTGATGTTCCTGCGGAGTATTTTGAGAAGACGAAGGCCGAGTACCTCAAACGCAGAGACACACTGGTAGGCAGGCTTAATAAAATACCGGGCGTTTACTGCCCCAATCCCGGAGGCGCTTTTTATGCCATCGCCTCGCTCCCCATTGATGATTCAGATACATTTTGTCAATGGCTGTTAGAATCATTCAGTTTTGAAAACCAAACCGTGATGCTGGCTCCGGCTACCGGATTTTATAGCACCCACGGACTTGGCAAAAATGAAGTAAGGCTGGCATACGTTCTCAATAGTGATGAACTGAATAAAGCCATGAACTGCCTTGAGAAGGCACTGGAGCAATACCCGGGCAGGGTTTAAAAATTTTATAAATAGTCTTTTTAAGATTAAAACTTTTAAGCGGGAAGTATTATCTTCGCCGCCCAATTGTCGGGGTAGCTCAGCTGGTGAGAGCGTCGGATTCATAACCCGAAGGTCGGCGGTTCAAGTCCGCCTCCCGATACTGTCAAACCTGCATCTTACATGCAGGTTTTTTTATGGGCTTTCAACCCTACCCTCCACTGAAATCAAATTTTCAATTCGTTTTATTAACTCCTTGTCCGGTCGAGTAAAAAAAATCCCGTAATCGCTGCCCTTTCTCATTCCTCTTACGAAACTATAAATCACACCGCCAAAATGCTCCTCGTAGTTGTAACCGGGCAAACGGTGACTCAAATATTTAGAAACGGCTACCGTGTAAATCAAATATTGAAGGTGATAATTATTTCTTGTCATCGCAGCATTCATCATCTCAGGATGGTAACTATCAAGAGAATTGCCTAAAAAATTCGACTTCCAGTCCAGGATATAATATTTCCCATTGTACTCAAACAGCAGATCGATAAACCCGTTCATCATTCCGTATAGCTCTCCCCGGCTTATTACTGAAACTTCAACACCTGCTTCCCGGCAAATTTCAATAAGATCGTCCGGGAAAAAATGAGTAACCGGAAAATCGAATTCCAATTCCTGCAGTCGGTTAGCATTGTATAGTTCATTAAGCCGAAAATGACCGTCAGGTGCCGGAATGGAGGCATTCAGAACGTGCTCAACCAGCATGGGAATAAATTTGCTATATACTTCGGCTCTGGACGCAGCATAGCGATTGATGGCTTTGTTAATAATGTAATGATGGCTGTCGGTTTGCTGAAAATGAATGCCTTCGAATATTTCATGAAGCATGGTGCCGGTTATACTTCCTTTTCTGAGAGATTCGAAAATAAATTCATCATAATCATTCGAATAAGGATTCAAATCTGAATCAATACTCAGGTATTCAGGCTTAGTTGCCAGTCCGGAGTAGCTCATGAATCGCCAGTCAGGCTCCGCCAACCTGAAATCATTTTGAGGAATGGCCGGTATCGCGTGCCGAAATTCTTCCGGAATATACCGATCCGTCACCTCAGCATAATCATCCATTTTAAAATCTTTGATTTGTATCAGTTCATTATCCGCTACCTGATCAATAAAAGGTTTGACATTGGATTTTTTGGAATTTCGGCTATTTGTGTAGATAAAGCAGGTGTAAACGGCTCTGGTAAGTGCAACATAGAGCAGCCGCCTTCTTTCCTGATTCCCTTGTAGCTCGTAATTTCTTAAATTCTCTTCGGTTAATTGATTGACAGGAATAAGTACATACTTTCCATCTTCATAGATATCAATCCAATATTTGTTTGTTAGGGTTGCAACCGGAAAATCAGATTGTGGCGAGAAGACAATATTAAACTGAAGCCCTTTAGATCGGTGAACGGTTGTAATGGTAACCGACTCGGCATCATTTTCGAGCCGGATTACACCTTCATCCTCATTAAGCAATTCCAAATCCCTGGCCTGTTTCATCCAATCTAACAGTTCAGCCGGATTGAGTTGCTGGTAATATTCTGTTTTATTAAGAAGTTCCTTTAGTTGGTTTAGATTCGTGATGATTCGCAAACCATTAGGCGTTTCCGGATCGGTCAGGTATTCATTCACACCAAAATCAGCAATGAAAGCTGAAATGGCAGAATTGACCCCCACAGTTTCCCAGATTCCTTTATAATTTCTGAACAATTCTACCAGTTGTTCTCTTTTAAGCTGCCCAACCTCGTACGATTTTTTACCCGTGAAGATGCACAGCAAACCTGTATTGATATTTTCTATAACCGGCTCCAGCATGGCCCGCATAATATGATACAGTGCTGATGCCTCGGATGACTCCATTATCTTCTCGTCATTAAAGACAACAGCGGGAATGTTTTTTTCATTCAGCTTTTCTTTTACGGCAGTGCCGAAACTATGCTTCGAAACCAGGACAGCAATGTCAGATGGTCGCACTGGTCTGGAATTTTCTCCCCGGCCTATCCTGTATTTTTTATCGGTAAGCAACTCCAGAATTTTATATGAAAGTCCATCCAGAATTTCCTTGTTTTCCTTCGCCTTTTCTATATTCAGCGGGGGCACTTTTTTATCGCCATAATGTAGATCATTGTCAACATTGAATGCCGGATTTGCATCCACGTTTACGTACTTTATGGCTGATTCTTTATCCGGAAAATAAAAAGTATCAAATCCTTCCCCGGGCAAAAAGAACTGATTCAAAGCCTTAAGCAATCGCGGTGAAGAACGGAAGTTTGTATTCATACTGTACCGCTTTTCCACATCCCGATAAGAGGCCAGGTAAGTATTGATATCTGCCTGCCTGAAGGCATAGATCGATTGCTTGGGGTCACCAATATAAAAGAGGATGGTGTGGTTGTGAAATGCCGTTTTGAAGATTTCATACTGCAGCTTATCCGTATCCTGAAATTCATCCACAAACACAGCATCATAGCGAGAAGCCAGCTCTTTCACAATCAACGGGCTATTAATGCCGGTAATGGATTTATGAAGATTTTTGATTAACCCGTTGTAGGATATCACACCGGCTCTTTCAATATGATTCGCGATTTTAGAAGGAATTTCCTGTAGTGCAAAGCAGCATAAATTATTGAATAATGCATGATAGATTCCATCACGTTCTTCCTGCAATTCATAATACCGGTCTATGCAATCGATCAGGTGTTCATCGAAGAGTTTTCGGAAGTAGGCCGTACCATCCTTCAACCCAGCGCACAGGTAGGGCCACATTTTATCTGCAGAGCTTAGGTTATCAACGCCTTTCTTAGCATGCCTGTGTGCTTCCATTTTAGCGCGTAAACTTTCCGAATGATCTCTCAAGTGATTTTCAAAAGATAGCATAAGCTCGTTTTGCGCTTCTGCTATACGCGTGTACTCAGCCTCTGTGTCAGTGTGGATTAGATTGTAGGTGGTAGACTCATCGAAAAGAAAAAACTTTTTGCCGGCATAATAATTTGAAAGCAGCTTTTTCAGAATAGCTAATGAAAAACCATTCTCCATAAGCATGATAAACTCAAATTTGGGAAGCGTATTAATATGGCGTCGCCAAAAATCGGTGAGATATAATTCATGAATCTCATCCATGGAAGTTTGTACCTG
Organism: Chitinophagaceae bacterium; assembly: GCA_044463745.1. Classification (GTDB taxonomy): domain Bacteria; phylum Bacteroidota; class Bacteroidia; order Chitinophagales; family Chitinophagaceae; genus Ginsengibacter. The sequence continues at coordinate 4,511 of JBIQMB010000001.1, forward strand.
CGAGCCAAAGAGCTGTCCGGTTTCGAATGCTAAGTTGTTAAGTGTTTGTCCGCAAAACCCATGGATGGTCATCACGCCGAGCTGGTCAAGAAACAGACGCGTATCCTTTAACCGTTGCTTGACCTCTTCCCTTCCATGCATGTCAATGGCCTTATCCACCACCCCGGAAATATGGCTTGCAACCGTTTTGCCATTCACAGCATAATCGTGGGCTTCGTTTACAAAAAGCCTGATTCGCTCCTCCAGCTCCGCCACTGCATTATTGGTAAAGGTTACCAACAATATTTTTTCGATATTGATATTCTTTTCAAGTATCAGCCGCAAAACCAGTACGGCTATGGAAAACGTTTTACCCGTACCTGCGCTGGCTTCTACCAGGTTTTTCCCTTCAAGGGGAACTTCATTGACATCGAATTTTATAAAAGGCATTTTCTATTAATTAATGATGGCATTGATGGGCGCTGCTATCTCGTTAAATACTTTTTCAAAACCCTCCATCGGAGAAGCTAAAAACCCATCTGAAAAGGCCAGATCTAAATAAGCGTCCTTCCCGGCCTTTTTTTCAATTTCTTTATCCAACTCCTCTTCAGACAGTATTTTATCAAATATTACCCACCCAATATTGAACACTAAAACAGTTTTCGTGCCCTCCTCCATCAACCGGATTAAGCGCTTCAATCTTTTTCGTGCATCGTCAGATTTAATAGTAGGAAATACTACCTTCTTGTCGTCGATATAAATGGTTTTTACCGGTCTGCCGGCCGCGCTAAGAAAAAGACTGGTTAACCAGGCTTTTAGCAGATACTTCTGTTTACTTTTAGAAAAGCAGGGAATGAGTACCTTATCATCAAATACAAAAGGAATAGATGCTGTCAGTACATTGTCTCCGATTTCCATTTCAATATTTCCGACAGACGGTTCAGCTTCATTTCTTTCTTCATCGAAGAGTAGCTTGACAGGATATATTTCCTCCAGCACATTCTCCACTTCAAAAACAGCCGAATTCCGAAGTGGCAAGTTGCCTGATTTTTTACCCTGATCAATAAAGTCTTCTAATCGGTCATCATCAAGTAAAAGCAGCGCATTTTTCACTGACCACTTTTCCAAATGATTTAAATCGAATTTTTCAACCTCAGGCAGGGTAACGACTTCATTATCGTAATAGATCCCAAAATTCTTTTTATAATACCATTCCACAGGATTGCACAAGAAGTGATACAATGCATTCAAATCAATAACGGGCTTCAGGGGTTCTTCCTCCGGCGCTTCGTTTTCAATGGGGATGGCATTCTGCGTGGTGAGCAGATAATTATCATATCCTGACTCATTACCATATTTACTGCTAAATGAATGGAGTGGCTCATTTCTAAAGAGGAGCTGTTTAACCTTTTCGGGATGAGCGGATGAAGACTCAATAAAGGCCAATAGTTCATCTACCAGGATAGAAGCCGGTTTTTTAGAGTTGTTCGTAATTTGCTGGCCGATATAACTTAAATATAAATAATCGCCTGCACTCAGTAACGTTTCCAAAAACAAGTGCTTATCATTTGTCTTGATATTCCGGTCGCCGGCACGCGGTGCTTTGGCCATTAAATCAAAACCGGACTGAACAGATTTACGCGGAAATTTATCAAAATCAAGACCCAGCATAGCCACAATCCTGAACGGAATACTCCGCATGGGAATGAGCGAACAAAAAGTAACACCTCCTCTGGCAAATTTATAGGTTTGGGTCAACTCATTTAATCCGGGCAAAAACTGGCAAAGGAACACCTGCCATGAAACTTTTTCTTTGAAAAGGCTTTCATCCACCACCGAATCTTTTACTCGTTCTATCAATTGTCTGTACTCCTCATTATCGGCTTCTTCTTCATCAAAAATCAGATGATGAATAACATTGTAAATATACTCAGCCCACTCAGCAAGCGTTTTTTCTCCTTCGCGCTGCTTCAAAAAGAAAATCAATTTTTCGACCAGATATACAAAATGAATCACCTCACCCGCATCTCCGCTTTCGACTTCATCTAACGGGTAAAAACCAAGCGGCCCATCTCCATACTGGTCATCACTCTTTATACATATACCATACATGATCCGCTGTAGTCCATACTTCCAGCTCACATAAATGGAGTCGTCTTCTGTTCTTCCTTCTATTCCATGCCGGATATTTGCATTCCTTACCGTATCCCGAATCAGGTTTACATCAGTAATACGAAAATGCCTCCGGATGGACGAAAAGTTTAAAAGCTGCACCACATTCTCCGACGTAAAATCTCTTTCCTCCATGGTTAAAATTTTAAACAGGGCATGGCTGATGGTATCAGACTCGGTAAAAGATTCATCGGCTATGGTGTACCGCATAGGGTAGGGCGCGTGATCAAAAACAGCGCGAATGTAAGATGCATATTTATTGATATCCGTAACGTGTACCACTATATCGCGGCTGCTGTACTTACCCGGATGAGCATCAATAAGTGCCACCAGATAATTGTATAAAGTCTCCACCTCTCTGGCCATACTAAAACACGACCTAATGGTTATGGAACCATCCTTTAATATCTCATCGTCGAGAAGTTCATTTTCTGCAACGCTGTTTTTATGAATGAAATGCTGGACGGATGCCAGCAAGGTTGCAGGCTCAATTTCAGCCGTTATATCCTCATAGGCATTGATGACTTCATCGTTTTTGAAAAAGAGCTGAAAGGTTTGCTGAATCAGTTTTCCCCAGTTAAGTAATAGCGGGTTTGTGAGGATATTCTCATCCGTATGAATACCTTTCTTTCGCTGGTAAAATAATTGCTTTTGCGTTTTATCCTCATACCAGTAAAGATGCGGGGATGGATTTGGCAGATAGAACACAATCGGGATGTACTGCGATACGGTTAGCAAAATATCATGGTGAAAGGAAGTAATCAGACTTGTACCAAAGAAATACACCACGGGAAATTGTGATCTGAGCGATACACGATGATTTTCATCAGCAAGATTTTCTGTGATTACCCGGCTTACTTTATTTCTATCCGGGAAAGCATCTCCGGCCATTTTGCGAACCTGAACCCACAAGTCGGCCTGCCATTTTTCTTCGCGGCCGATATTCATGAGGATGCCGTTTTCCCATCCTTTCAGCATATCGGTTCTGTAAATCTGATACTGATCAAACATATCGGCAATCTCGCGCGAAAGTGCAATGCGTTTCATGTTATCATTACCGCCCACAGATTTGAAATATGCTGTCAGTTCCGGATATTCCGTATGCATTCTATCTTCATTCAATATCTTATAAACCAGCCACTGGATATCGGAAGGGGAAAGGGTGACTTCATATTTACCACCACTTGCTTTATAAATTTTATTGATGAGCTCATTGGGTTTCAGAAAAACTATATTGGCTGCGATGCCGTTTTTCTGAGCCAATTGCATCTTAAGCCAGCTTTGCATCCCTTCTGTTTGGGTTACAATATATACTGGCTGAAAAACACCGGGTTTCCGCCGTTGGATATCCTCCGCAATTTTATCCGCAAGCAGATCGAGCGAGTTGGATCCTTTAATAAATAATTGTAATTGCATTACTGAAATCTTTCTTTTAATCCACTTCCACGCTTAACAGAACGTGAAGCAGCTCTTTTTAAAACTTCTGCATCTGCCTGAAGCAATACATTTTTTCTGGCTCGTGTTATAGCAGTATATACCAATTCTTTGGAAAGAATCTGCGAATCGTAATCCGGCAGTAAAACCAGTATCCGGTCAAACTCTGATCCCTGACTTTTGTGAATGGTGATCGCAAAACAGGTTTCCTCCCCGCTGATAAGTGATGGCGCAAAATCCGTAAGCTTTCCATTAATATCGAACCACACCCTTAGCTCACCCGCTTCGTTTTTTCGTACGATTCCGCTGTCGCCATTAAACAAATTAAGCGAATAGTTGTTCCTGGTAATAATCACCGGACGGTTTTCGTAAAACTTTCGGTCGCACTTAATCAGCTTTTGTTTTTCTAAGAAAGACTCGATCCGCTGGTTCAGTTCATACAACCCGAAATATCCATCGCGAACTGCACACAGTACACGGCAATCGTTTAGCTTTTTTAATGCTGTGCCAATATCTTTTTCCTCAATAAAACTTTTAAAGTTGAGAATGAATTCTTCAAATAAATCATTTCGATATTCTGGATCCACTTTTACCACCTCATCTGATTGCTTCAGAAAATTTTCGAGTTCCTTGACATCTTCATTGATGATGATCCGGCTTAACCTTCCAATGCCGGCTTCTGACGAAAAGCGATAACTTTTTTGCAGTTCTACAATGCAATCAGACAGCAGAGCAGGATGATCCGTAGTGCGGGGCTGAAAGCCATCTTCCACCGATTTAAGCAATTCGGCAAAGGCAGGACTAAATACATTTAATCTCGGAGGAACATTACACAGATCACCAAACAAACTTCCCGCCTCTACAGATGCCAATTGGTTCTTATCTCCCAACAAGATGAGCTGGGTTTCAGGCCTCACTGCATCCAGCAATTTGGCAAATAAAGCCACATCAATCATCGAGCTTTCATCTATGATAATGATGTCATGATTCAGCGGATTTTGGCGGTTGTGTTTAAAATGAATTGACCCCTTGCGGCTGCCAAGCAACCGGTGAATGGTAGAAGGTTCCATCCGGCTTACCAGGGTTTCCAGCTCTTTTGAAAACTGAGATGCCTTCTCCTGCAAACTTTCCGCCATGCGCGCAGCTGCCTTTCCGGTAGGCGCTGCCAGTGCTACTTTTTTATCAGGGTTTTCCTGAAGCAACAATTGTAGTATGGTGGCTATGGTGGTTGTTTTGCCCGTACCCGGCCCACCGGTAATAATGGTGAAATTATTCTGCAGACTTGCTATCGCTGCCACCTGCTGCCAGTCGGGTTCTCCATCCTGCAGCAGCGGACGTCCGAAAACAGTACTCACCTTCTTTAGATCCGTTTTTTCAGGCGGAGAATAAGAAACCAATTCTTTTATTTTATTCAGAATGATGGTTTCATAATAATAATATCGGTGCAGGTAAAATTTATCATTCAGTTGGATCACTGGTCGTACGACACTGCCCTCGGAAATGAACTCGATCGCATTTGTCTTATCCGGTTCAAAATCAGGAAAAAGGTCTTGGATTACCGCACTGTTTAGTTCAGCAGCAGGCACGCAAATATGACCATCCCGCAGTTTATTCCAAAGCAAATAAAAATAGGGTCGCCATTCTTCTTTAAAGTAAAGGGCAAATTGCATGGCCGTATCTCCGGTTTTTTCCGGGAGAGAAATTGTGTTCATATCAGCAATTGAAAAACTAAAACAGTGTTTCTTACAAAAATAAGAAGGAATTTGCTAAGAAATTTATCAAATAATGTCGTTAACATCATAATTCTTTTCCCATGAGAAAAAAGTAAACTCTGACGACATATTATTATTTTTTAATTCTTGCAAGTAGTTATCCCATCCCTTTTTTAAATAAAAATCATAATATTTAGTGGTTATTAAAGAAACTTTAATCTCGAGATAGGGAATTTTGTTTAATTGATTAACTTGCCGCCTTAAATTAAAAAGAGACAAGATTGAGTATTTCCGTATCAGATAAGCAGCCAATAGTAGGAATTACCTGTGGCGATTTAAACGGGATCGGCCCTGAAATCATCATGAAAACCCTTTCTGATAACAGGATTTTGGAGTACTGCCAGCCCGTTATTTTTGGCAATAACCGCTTATTTAATTTCTATCGTAAGAGTATTCAAGATATCAATTTTAATTATACCGTTATAAAAGACCTGGATAAGCTAAGTTCCCGAAATCTCAACATTTTAAATGTATGGGAAGAAACGGTTGACATCAAACCCGGTGAACTGAATGAAATTGGAGGGACTTATGCGGTCAAATCATTATTGGCAGCGGGAGAAGCGCTGAAGAAAAAAGAAATCGATATCCTAATAACAGCTCCTATCCATAAAAAAAATGTTTACAGCGACGCATTTCCTTATACAGGACATACGCCGTTTTTGCAGAAACTAATGAATGCAGAAAACGTGCTCATGCTAATGGCTGCGGGCGATTTCAGGGTAGGATTGGTTACCGAACATATTCCGATCAGTGAGGTATCGCAACACCTTACCCGTACAGGAATCTTAAATAAGATATTGCTGCTAAACGATTCCCTCAAAAAAGATTTCAATATTCAAAGGCCAAAGATTGCCGTTCTGGGGCTTAATCCTCATGCGGGTGACGAAGGACTCGTTGGTAAGGAAGAAATAGAAGTGATAAGGCCGGCTATAAAGGATGCCCGCCAACATAACATTATTATTGAAGGACCTTTTGCTGCGGATGGTTTTTTTGCAAGGCATTATCATCAGCGGTTCGATGCTGTTTTGGCCATGTATCATGACCAGGGATTAATTCCTTTTAAATCTCTTGCTATAGAGAATGGAATCAATTATAGCGCGGGCTTAAGTTTTGTGCGTACAAGCCCTGATCATGGAACGGCTTTTGATATTTCTGGGAAGGGAATTGCAGATGCATCATCATTTATGCAGGCAATTTTCGGAGCGATTGATATTTGGCGAAATCGTCTTTCTTATGAGGATATGAGAAAAAATCCGCTTAAAAAGAGGTTTACGCCCTCAGGTGTAGATGAAAAAATTGAGGAATAAAAAATATAAGTTAATAATATTATTGAGCATTATTGCGTTTGTATGATATAGATTTCTTATTTTTATTCACCCCATATAAAAAAAGCCAGAGGGAGCCATTTTTCAATTGTTAAATTGAGGTTTGAACTGTGTTGGTTTAAAAAAAAATTTATGGATAATATAATTTTAAGTGGAGGCCTGGCATTTTTGATTTGTTATTTTTCCATTCCGGTTATAATAGAGGTTGCGAACTCGAAAAAACTATTTGACGAGCCCAACTCAAGAAAAATTCATCACCGCGTTATTCCAACACTTGGTGGTTTAGGAATTTTTGCCGGGTTTATTCTGGCTACCCTGATCGGAACTCCACCTTCTGTATCAAGTTTACTCCAATACTTTATCGCTGCCTGCCTGGTTATATTTTTTCTGGGTATAAAAGACGATATCTTAATATTATCCGCTTCCAAAAAATTCCTTGGCCAATTGTTTGCCGCGGGGATAATTATCAAATTTGGAGGAATTCAAATTCAAAATCTATATGGCTTCTTAGGGGTGTATGAAATACCACCTACGGCCAGCATTTTATTGACGGCATTCACCATCATCGTCATCACCAATTCATTTAATCTGATAGATGGAGTGGACGGCCTGGCGGGATCATTAGGGGTTTTTACCTCTCTGATTTTTGCGTGGTATTTCCATCAAATCGGTGAAAGCCTTTATTCCGTAATGGCTATTTCTCTGGCCGGTAGCCTTTTAGGTTTTCTTATTTATAATTATAGTCCGGCTAAAATCTTTATGGGTGATACCGGATCTCTCTTGATTGGTTTGCTGAATTCTATTTTTGTAATCAAATTCATCACTTCCGCTTCAGCACCGGATGCCATCCTTCCCGTAGCTTCGGCACCGGCTGTTGGATTTGCTATTTTGATCGTTCCTTTATTTGATACCCTGCGGGTAGTGACCATTCGTATTTTCAACCGGCGGTCTCCATTCTGCCCCGACAGAAATCATATCCATCACTTCTTGCTTGATCTCGGCATGAATCACTCATCCATTGTGGTTACCTGTCTATTAGGAAACATCGTATTTTTGGCATTAGCCTGGTTTACAAGAGATATGGGTGTTACTTTTGTTTTCCTGACTTTATTTGTAGTAGCAACGCTGGCTGTAAGTATTGTTTACTACAACAGGCCTAAGCTTAAGGAAATCACGCCTCACATTCTCCTAAACCGCAGCGAAAACCCGAATAACGGGCATAAAGTCATCACCATCTCCAGAGAAAGAAGCAAAAGCGAGACTACCGCTATCTAAGCTATATTAATTAGTACTCTATTTACTTTAAGTGTGGCTCACTTTCATTAAATTTGTCGCATTTAACAAGAAAATTAATGAATATGCAAGGCAATAATGGCGAGTTGGAAGCTGTCAAAGATTCAATGCAAAAATCCATCAATCACCTTGAGTCAGAGCTATCAAAAATAAGAGCAGGCAAGGCATCGCCGGACATTTTAAGTGGGATTGTGGTTGATTATTACGGCGCTCCTACACCAATTGACCAGGTCGGAAATATTAGTGTGATGGATGCCCGCACATTGACGGTTCAGCCTTGGGAAAAAAACATGCTTCAGCCGATTGAAAGAGCCATCATCGCTTCTAATATTGGAATTAACCCACAAAACGATGGTAATATAATCAGATTGTTTTTGCCGCCGCTTACCGAAGAACGCCGAAAAGAATTAGTGAAGAGAAGCTATGGTGAAGGTGAGCAGGCTAAAATTTCTGTACGGAGTATCAGGCGTGATGCCATTGAACAAATTAAGAAGCAACAGAAGGAAGGATTAAGCGAAGATGCGGCCAGGGATTATGAAAACCGTATTCAGGAAATCACCGACCGTTTTATTTCCCTGATCGATAAATATATTGAAGCAAAAGAAAAAGAAATTATGATTGTTTAAATATTTAAAAAAAATCATACTTTCATCTTTCTTATTTAATCTTAAACACAATTTAATTTATGGGATTCTTAAAAGACTTTCGTGAGTTTGCTACAAAGGGCAACGTTGTTGATCTGGCGGTAGCCGTGATCATTGGAGCAGCATTCAGTGCGATTGTTTCTTCACTGGTTGATGACATCATTACTCCGCTTCTGCTGGCTCCGGCCCTCAAAGCGGTGGGTGCTGAAGAAATTGAAAAACTCCATTGGGGAGCTGTCAAATATGGTACATTTCTGGCAGCAGTAATTAAGTTTCTGGTATTTGCGCTTGTAATATTTTCTCTGCTGAGGGTAGTGAGCAAGTTTCAGAAAAAGAAAGAGGAAGAGGAAGCTGCCCCTGCCGGACCTTCTTCTACCGATAAGCTTCTGATGGAAATCAGAGATGAATTGAAGGCTAAAAAATCCTGATTTAACATTGTAACATGGTAAAAAATATGTGGTTGTCCAAAACAGCCACATATTTTTTATTTAAAACGGATCCATTTGGTTCTGGCCTGAATGATGAGAACCATGTGGATAGCAATAAGCATCTCCACTATTATTTCTTTGACTATCATAGAATAAGAATTTTTCCTGGTTTCAAAATAAGTTAACGTCTGAACATAGTGTTTTATTACACGCTTCATTATTAAAATTCTATATCCAGGTTAAAATAAAAAGATAGTTTATCAATAGAAGTGTACTATTGGTTCCACAGAATTACATTAAGCGAAAGATAATAAACAACAGATAAAAACCTGCCATTAGAAAGGCTGACTTTCATCGAAATGGCTGTCATTCATGCGGCTGCTTTTGTGGATGAACATTTTGGCCCCTTCATCAATATATGGCACGAATTTCTGAATACTCAGAAGGGAAGAAAATTCCACAGTATCAAGTTGTCCGTTTCGGTGCTTGGCTATCTTCAAAAAGGCTTTCCCCTCTGTTGAACCTCCATCTTCATCCTGCTTCACATCATGGTACTCGGGACGGTACAAAAACATAACGATATCCGCATCTTGTTCAATTGCCCCCGATTCGCGCAAATCGCTTAATTGAGGAACAAAACTCTTATCCTTTCTTTTTTCTACCTCCCTGCTCAACTGACTAAGTGCAATGATGGGAATCTGTAATTCCTTAGCCAGCCCTTTAAGATCGCGCGATATACGGCTGATTTCCTGCTCACGGTTTGTATTTCGGCCCTCGCCGGATCCACTCATCAACTGCAGATAGTCGATCAAAATCAACCCCACATTGTGTTTGTTAACCAGGCGTCGGCATTTAGCTCTTAACTCAAAAATATTCAATGCCGGTGTATCATCGATATGAATGGCAGCTTTGCTTAGCACACTAATACCCTTAGAGTGTAGTTGATTCATCTCATAATCCTGTAGCGTACCTCTTGCAATTTTTTCAAGCTTGACTTCACTTTCTGCACTCAAAATTCTTTGAACAAGCTGACTGGCACTCATCTCCAACGAAAACACAGCAACTGCAAATGGTTTGTGCGGATGGAGAGCCGCATTCCTGGCCAGGTTTAGTGCAAAGGCGGTTTTACCCACGGAGGGTCGTGCAGCCAGAATAATCAAATCGCCGGGTTGCCAACCGTAAGTAATCTGGTCAAGCCTTGGATAGCCCGTGGGCACACCCGATATTTCATCCTGACTTTCGCGCAGTTCATCTATCCGCTTCATGGTTTCTACCAATACGTTACCGATACTGGCGGTTTCACTTCGCAGATAATTATTTGCTATCTCGAACAACTTGGATTCGGATAAATCGAGCAGGTCAAACACATCAGTACTATCTTCATAAGCATCAGAAATAATCTCATTGCTTACGCGGATTAATTCGCGCTGAATGAATTTCTGAAGAATGATTTTTGAATGGATCTCAATGTGAGCCGAAGAAACAACAGAGTTGGTAAGCTTAGTAATATAGAAGGGGCCACCAACCAAATCCAATTCCTCTCTTGCCTTAAGTTCTTCTACAACCGTAAGTAAATCAATCGGGAAATTCTTTTGCTGCAGCGACTGCATGGCAGCGAAAATCTTCTGGTGAGCATCAATATAAAAACATTCCGGCTTTAAATGTTCAAATGCCACATCCACAGCATTTTTTTCCAGCATTACCGCTCCTAAAACAGCTTCTTCAAGGTCTCTTGCCTGAGGTGGCAGCTTGGCAAACATAGGGGTACTACCCAATTCCGGTACACTTTTACGTCTTAATTTTCTCTCTTTATTCAGGTTAGTAAGATCCATATTTTAAGTTTGCAACTGCCCTGTCGCTTTTAAAAAGTTTGCAATAAAATTACTCGATTTTTCTTTAGGAGGGGTGCTAAGGTAACAGACAATTTTCTATTTCATGAAAGATTAGTCTGTTAATATTTTTACAAGCCCTATCCACAAAATTATCCACATCTCCACTACTTACTTTACACATTCTGAAAAGTGTTTTTAACAAAACACCGCCGTCATCTACATTTTAGTATCAAATTATTCACATTCACGTGTGAGCAAATATTTTATAAAAATAACGGCCTTTTTATCACAAAAAAAGCTATTTTTTAAAGCAAAATAAAGTGGAAAAAATTGACTCATAACTCGACAAAATTGGCTCAGACAAAATCTCAAACAAGATATATTCTGTCGTGCTTCTGACTGAGCTTTTATACAGTGTATCCTTTATTTGGCCGTCACAGAAAATACTTGAATATTCTTAATTATTTTTGCCGTCATTCAAAATGAAAATTATTCATGAAGATCAGTTATAATTGGCTTAAAGATTACCTACCCGGAGATGAAGTTTTTTCTTCCTATGTCAACAACATTGACAAGATTTCGGAAATACTCACCTCAGTAGGGTTAGAAGTAGAAGCCATAGAGGAGTACGAATCCATACCGGGAAGTCTTGAAGGTTTGATTGTGGGCGAAGTGATGACCTGCGAGAAACATCCTGATGCAGATAAATTAAAAGTAACCTCTGTTTTTACAGGAAGCGAAACTTTGCAAGTTGTGTGCGGAGCACCGAATGTAGCGGCGGGGCAAAAAGTAATTCTTGCCACCCCCGGCACGCGGCTTTATCCCATACAAGGAGAACCCTTTACGATAAAAAAATCCAAAATAAGAGGAGTAGAAAGCAATGGGATGATTTGCGCTGAAGATGAAATCGGCATTGGCCATTCTCATGAAGGGATCATTGTTTTGTCCGGAGACCGTACGCCCGGCGAACCGGCCTCGAATGTCTATCCTGTGTATAAAGATTATCTGATTGAAATCGGACTAACACCTAATCGGATGGATGCCCAAAGTCATCTGGGGGTTGCTAAGGATATATGCGCATGGCTGGCTCATCATATAGGCCGCGAAGTAAGTTTTATTTCACCATTGGGTAGCGAATTTAAAGTGGATAATACATCGCTCGACATCAGGGTAGAAGTGAAAGACACCCAACTGATACCCCGTTATTCCGGAGTTACCATTAGCGGAATTCAGATCGCTCCCTCACCCGACTGGATGCAGAACCGGCTTAAAACAATTGGCTTAAAACCTATCAACAATGTGGTGGATATAACCAACTTTATCCTTCATACGACCGGTCAACCTCTTCATGCTTTTGATGCGGAAAAGATAAAGGACAATAAGGTTATTGTGGAAACATTGGCTGCCGGAACTCCTTTTATTACGCTTGACGGTAAAGAAAGAAAACTAAGCAATGAAGACATCATGATTTGCTCAGGCGATGATACACCAATGTGCATTGGTGGCGTTTTTGGCGGGATAGAAAGTGGTGTGTCGGATTCAACCAAAAACATCTTTTTGGAGAGCGCAGTTTTCAACCCTGTCAGTATCCGCAAAACCCTGATCAGGCATGATCTACGTACCGATGCAGCCTCGCGCTTTGAGAAGGGGGTGGATATCACCAAAACGGTTGATGTTTTGAAGTATGCCGCCAATCTGATTAAAGAACTTTGCGGAGGGGCTATTAGCTCTGAAATTCAGGATATTTATAAAGAACCAACACCAAGAACAGTGAAGCTCAGCTATGCTTATCTGAAAAAACTGAGCGGCCGCGAATTCAAAAGTGAAGAAGTAGAAAACATTCTAAAACATCTTGGATTTAAAACGCTAAAAAAGGATGATCTTTCCATCACCGTACGTGCGCCAGAAAGCAACCCGGACATAACCCTTCCCGCTGATATCGTGGAAGAAATTTTGCGCATCAGCGGATTGGACAATGTGCCTATCCCCAGGCAGATAAAAATGACACCGGGTTTTAATAACCATGCTGAGTCTGCAGGGTTTCGCAACAAAGTCAGTGCCTGGCTTACGGGAAATGGATTTGCAGAGATATTTACCAATAGCATTACCAATGATAAATATTATGCAGATAATAAAGACACCGTTCACATCCTGAACAGCCTGAGCGAAGAACTGACCATCCTCCGAAAAACAATGTTACCAACAGGTTTGGAGGCGGTTGAATATAACCTGAACCGGCAGAATAAAGATCTTCTGTTATTCGAATTCGGTAAGACTTACTCCGTAAATGAAGGAGGGTATCACGAATCTGATCGGCTCGCGATATATTGTACCGGACACTTCAGAAAAAAATCGTGGAATACAGACGAGGAGGCCTGCGACATTTATCTGGTCAAAGGAATTGCCAGTGCGCTGTTTGCCCTTGCCGGCATTGAGGTTGATGAAAAATCGGATGGTTCATCTGTGTCCTATATACACCACGAAAAAGCAATTGCCCGTGCAGAAGAAGTAAGCCGCGCTCAGCTTCAGGCTTTCTCTATCAAGCAACCGGTATATTATCTGGATATTGACTGGAATCTTTTGTTAAGGGCTGCCTTAAAAACCAAAACCGTTTACCGGCCGGTTTCCAAATTTCCGATTGTAACGCGCGATTTGTCAATGGTATTAGACAGGGGCCTTCACTACCAGGAAATACGGGAAGCCATTGCCTCCTTAAGAATGAAGAAGTTATCCGGCATGCAGATGTTTGACCTTTACGAGAGTGATAAATTAGGAAAAGAAAAGAAGTCCATAGCCCTGAGTTTCTCATTTTCGGATAGCCAGAAAACAATGACCGATAAAGAAACGGATAAACTGATGCGGCAGATAACGGGTCTTCTTGAAGAGCGATTTAACGCAGAAATCCGTAGTCATGCATGATGAGATATTAGACAGAATTGCAGGCATATCCTCTCGCCTACGAGATTTTTCGTTGAAGCACAAGAAGATGGCGGAAGAGATGGCCGTACTTCAATCAGAGAACGCTACATTAAAGGAAACGAATAAAAACCTGGAAGAACAAATCCGCCAGATGGAGGATGAATTGTTTATACTCAAGTCCTCCTTAGCTCCGTTGGACGAGGAAAGCAAGAAGATATTTCAATCACGCTTGAACCAATACCTCCAAACCATCAACAAGTGTATCGCCATTCTAAAAACCTAACCATGAACCAGGAACTGATACCACTAAATATTACGATTGGCGACAGAAATTATCGCATTAAAATCGCATCTGAAAACGAAGGCCAGGTTCGCAAAACCATTAAACTGATCAATGATAAGATAATCGAATTCAGAGGCCAGTTTGCCGGCAAAGACATTCAGGATTACATCGCCATGGTATTGATCTGGTTCGCTACCCAGCCAAATAAGGCGTTGAGCGATTTATCGCAGGAAGAAATATCCGAATCGCTTCAAAATCTCGAAGAACAGGTCAGGGACATGGAAACGGATTCATAATCATTCTCACTTCTTTTTCGATTTTTTCTTATCGATAGCCTGGTGAAAAGAACGGACATATTTGTCAATATAAGCTTGTTTCGATTTCGACTTGTATTGCATGATAAACCTGGGATGCTCAAGAGGTATGATTTCTTTAAAAAATTGGTACTCCCGGTTTAATTGCTCAATAAATTTCAAATTTTTTCCGGAGCCAAAACAGAAGACAATATCACGGTGAATCCCTATCTTAAGGATTTTATTTATGCTGTCCAGAATGAAGGGCATCACAGCCTCCTGCAGTTCCTTACTATCGTAATAATTATAGTTTACATCCCTTCCTTTATCGTTCCGGATGGTAAAACCCAATGGGCAAATGGATTGGATGAAAAAATTACGGTAAAACGCTTTTGCTCCCCCCATGGCTTTTATCACTTCATATACGAAAACAGAAGATGGCTCATGTGTAACAGGCCCCGGAAATTCGATGCCGCAATCCGCAATTAGCCGTTTGGTATCCGTAAAGGGCACTCCGGTATATCCGGCACCAAATCTACCCGGATTAATACCAAGAATTAAAAATCGGGGATGGTCATCAGAATAATACCTTTTATAAAATAAGGAAGAAATTTTCATAGCACCATCTTCCGTAAAGGGGTTCATCACCTGTATTCCTTTAGGAAGTTTCAGGTCAAAACGAAGATTTTTATTAAAACGGATAATCCGGTCGGCAAAGGTTTTCATGATTCACAAAGTTACAGAAAACATTACCGGTTAATGCTCTCCAACCTGAGTCTTAGGTTTTATTAAGGCTTCTGATCGCGAATTGGTTAAAATAAAACATAAGATACTTCTGCCCCTGCCAGAAATGCACACAGCATTATTTACATTATATATATTTGCATCCTTATGGAAAAATCAAACAATTTTGCCGACATCATTGCTCATTGTAAAGAGTATGGATTTATTTTCCCTTCGAGCGAGATTTATGACGGGCTTGGTGCCGTATATGATTACGGACAAAACGGATCGCAGTTAAAGAAGAATATCCGCGACCTGTGGTGGAAAAGCATGACCCAGCTTCAGGATAATATTGTAGGAATTGATGCAGCGATATTTATGCATCCACTTACCTGGAAAGCGAGCGGACACGTGGATAATTTTAGCGATCCCATGATCGATAACAAGGATAGTAAAAAAAGATATCGGGTAGATCACTTAATAGAATCGCATGCCGAAAAGCTTGCCGGAGAAGGCAAGGAGGACGAAGAGGAAGCTTTGCTAAAGAGAATGGACGAATTGCTGGCCAGGGATGACTACGCGGGCTTAAAGGAACTTATTGTATCAAACAATATTACCTGCGCCGTGAGTGGTACATGCAACTGGACCGACATTCGCCAGTTTAATCTCATGTTTAATACCAGGGTAGGCAGTGTGGCCGATGAGGCGGACGTCATCTATCTGAGGCCCGAAACCGCTCAAGGTATTTTTGTCAATTTTTTGAATGTACAGAAAACCGGTAGGATGAAAATACCTTTCGGGATAGCCCAGACGGGTAAGGCCTTCAGGAATGAAATTGTGGCCAGGCAGTTTATATTCAGAATGCGAGAATTTGAACAAATGGAGATGCAGTTTTTTGTACGCCCCGGCACCGAGCTTGATTGGTATGAACACTGGAAGGCGCAGAGAAAAAAGTGGCATGAAGACCTCGGTATCCCGACCGAAAAATTAAGATACCATGATCATACGAAGCTTGCGCATTACGCAAACGCAGCGGTGGATATCGAATTTGAATTCCCATTCGGATTTAAAGAACTGGAAGGCATCCATTCCCGCACGGATTATGACCTCAAACAACATCAGGCATTAAGCAAAAAGAAATTGCAATATTTTGATAATGACCTTGATGAGAACGGCAAACCATACGGCAATTATATACCTTACGTAGTGGAAACTTCGGTAGGGCTTGATAGGCTGTTTTTAGCCATTGTATCTATGTCGTATCAGGAAGAAAAGTGGACGAAAGATGATGGTAAGGAAGACAGCCGGGTGGTGATGAGAATACCGGCTAAAATTTCTCCTTACAAGCTCGCAATTTTACCATTGGTCAAAAAAGATGGCTTGCCCGAAATTGCCCGTGAATTGCAGGAGCAATGCAGAGGACATTTCCATACATTTTACGAAGAAAAAGACACCATCGGAAAACGCTATCGGCGCATGGATGCGATTGGAACACCTTTTTGTGTTACCATTGATTACCAAACCAAGGACGACGGAACCGTTACCATTCGTGACAGGGACAGTATGAATCAGGAAAGGATTCAGCTGAGTGATGTGTTGGATCTGATTAAAGGCAAAATTGAATAGAAAAGATTGAGGAAAAGCATGTTTTTCCAAACTCAATTTTTAGTCCATCAGAAAAATTCGAACTACATTAGTGACCCCTCAACGTGGTGAAACGGGGGCCAGGCAGGTCGTACGGATTATCACCACATGGTCGAAGAAGAACAATACGGGGTTAACGGATAATTGCCGGACAATTAGAAAAATGTATGCCCTTCCTCTCTCCTCTTTTTCATAATCAGTTTATAGCTGATTCTCTCAGTTGGTTTGTCTTCCTTTTCAATAACAACAAACCTTCTGCCGTTATCATTAATAACCGGCCTTGTTTCAGGTGCCAGATATTCATCCCTGGTTCCTTCCCTGTTTCTGATTTTAAAAGTAAATTTGAACATTGCCTTTCAATTTGCTCCGCACAGCAGAGCATCGTCAGGTATGCCCTAGTGTACGGATAGTGAATTATTAATTTTAAGTACCTTGTCAGGTTTCATTTACCCAATTATTTAGGTGGATATCATCCCGTTAAGAATGCTATACAAATATAATTTTTAAAATTTTAAAAAACAAGCAACGATAAAAAAACTCATCTTATTTAATAAAAATGTTTCTTGAATCATTATTATATTTCATGACCCGAAACAACGGTATGACTATTGACGTGCATTTTAGTTTAATCAACCATTAAAAATTCTGACGATTGGAAAAAATTTTCAGGCCAAAAATCATTGACACGCTAAAAGGCTATAGTTGGCAAAAATTTGGAAAAGATGCCATGGCCGGATTAATTGTGGGGATTGTAGCTCTTCCGTTGGCTATTGCATTCGCCATTGCCAGTGGCGTTAATCCGGAGAAAGGACTGATCACAGCGGTGGTAGCCGGCTTTTTAATATCGGCACTCGGAGGCAGCAGGGTACAAATCGGCGGGCCTACTGGTGCATTCATCGTAATCGTTTATGGCATCGTACAGCAATACGGTGTAAACGGGTTGATCATTGCCACATTCATAGCAGGAATCATGCTTATTTTAATGGGGCTGGCCCGGCTGGGATCCATCATTAAATATATTCCGCATTCATTGATTATTGGATTCACCAGCGGTATAGCCGTCATCATTTTTTCATCGCAGATCAAAGATTTTTTCGGGTTAAACATGGGGGATGTGCCCGCTGATTTTTTGGAAAAATGGCAAGCGTTTTTTATACATTTTCAGTCGGTGAATATTTATGCACTTGCCATTGCCGCCGGAACAATTCTCATCATTTATCTTTTTCCTTATCTAACCACTAAGGTGCCGGGTTCGCTCATTGCGATTATTATTACGACAATCCTCGTACATGTATTCTCTATTCCCGTTGAAACCATTGGTAGCCGCTTTGGTTCCATTCAGGCCAATCTTCCGGCTCCTGAAGTGCCCGGTATTTCACTTGAGCTTATCCGGAAAATGGTACAGCCGGCGTTCACCATCGCTATGCTTGGCGCTATTGAATCCTTGCTGTCTGCCGTAGTGGCCGACAGTATGATCGGTGGCAATCACCGCTCCAATACAGAACTTATCGGTCAGGGTATTGCAAACATCGGTTCATCGCTTTTTGGTGGTATCCCGGCCACAGGCGCTATCGCCCGAACCGCCACGAACATTAAAAATGGAGGCCGAACACCCATTGCCGGTATTGTGCACGCCGTGGTTTTGTTTTTAATCCTGATCCTTCTTGGCAAATGGGCAGCTTACATACCCCTGTCCTGCCTGGCAGGTGTACTGGTGGTTATCGCCATCAACATGAGCGAATACAAAAACTTTCTGAGTATCCTGAAAGGGCCCAAAGGAGATGTGGCGGTGATGGGGATTACCTTTCTCCTGACCGTATTGGTTGACCTGACCCTCGCCATTCAGGTAGGCATCATCCTGGCGGCGTTTTCCTTTATCCGTAAAATGATCCGAAGCAGCAAGGTGCGGTTTTCGACAGATGAAGACAATTCAGGCATAAAAGATATCCTCACAGAAGACAATTTGCTGTTACCGGCAGATACGGGTATTCTGGAAATTTCAGGCCCCATGTTTTTCGGTGCATCTTACAAAATCAAGGAAGCCGTACGTTACATGAGCAAAGTGCCAAAGATTTTGATTATTCGCGTTCCGGATGTTCCGGTAATCGATGCATCAGGCATTCACAGTTTTAAAGAAGTGCTGTCCATGCTGGAGAAGAGAGGAACCAAAGTTATCCTTTCCGAACTCACCAGTGAAACGGTAACGAAAGAATTACAGAACGCAAGGATTCTCTTCCGGATAGGGAAAGGAAATATTTTTCCAACACTGGATCTCGCGATTAAACGCGCAGAACAACTACTGGAGGATATGACTTATAGTTAGTGCGTATACGGTTACAAATAACCCTTTCCTTCCTGCCCCTGGTACGGCAGAGGATAGTTCACTATGCATTTTTCATAGCCGCCAGGCCTCTCTTTAAGTCTTCAATAATGTATGCAGCATCTTCCAATCCTACATAAAAGCGCAGGCGCCTGTGGGCTTCAATATCCGGATTAAAATCACCTGGTTTTATAGAAGCGATGGTTGGCATTATGAGCGATTCGTGTCCGCCCCAGCTCACAGCCATAAGAATATGTTTCAAAGCTTCGCAAAAACGCACAATGCCCTTTTGATCCCGGGTTTTCAGAACAAAGGATAACAAACCGCAACTGCCTGACATTTGCTTTTTGGCCAGTTTATACTGTGGAAAATCCCTGCTCATCGGAAAAGATATACTCTCTACCGCATCCTGCGATTTTAAAAACCGGACCACCTGGTTCGTGGTCTTTGTAATCCTCTCTAACCGGGAGGGCAATGTGCGGAGGCCACGCAAAATAAGCCAGGCATTAAAGGGGGTAGTTCCTATACCCAGATTCAGATACTCACTGTTGAATATTTTGGCGATCATCGCCTTGCTACCGGAAACAACTCCGGCAATGACATCGCTGTGCCCGTTAAGATATTTGGTCACACTTTGGATACTCAGATCGATACCCATCTCAATCGGCCGCTGATACAATGGGGTTGCATAACTGTTGTCGCAAATGGTGATGATCTGCCGCTGCTTCGCCAATTGCGCCACAGCTTTCAGATCCTGCAAATAAAAAGTCCAGCTATTGGGCGATTCCAAATATATCAGGGTGGTATTGGGCTGGATGGCTTTTTCAATATTCCTGATGTTCCGGCCATCCACAAAGGTGGTGGAGATATTAAATCGTGGCAACACATCTTCAAACATTTTTCGGGCCCAGGTGTACGGATTCTCCACCGAAATAATATGATCACCGGATTTCACATTCGCAAGTACCGCGATAAAGATGGCGCCTGCCCCACTGTTGACCACCAGACAATCTTCAGCACCATCCAGCGCGGCCAGTTTTTTCTCAAGAATACTTAAAGTCGGATTTTTACCCCGGCTATACAAGAAGAAACCCGACTCATCTAAAAGCGCTTTTCTAAACTTACCAACGGTATTAAAGGCGAAGTTGCTGGTTTGATAAATAGGCGGTGTTACCGCATTGTGGTATTGCGATCTTTCTTCACCGAATTCATTGATGATTTCCGAAATTTTTCTGGGATCCATGGACTATATATTGTTGGTTATTTTCACTGACCGATTAATTTTAAAAAATCATCCTCGCTGATAATCTGCACCACTTTAAGCTTTTTGGCTTTGTCCAGTTTACTGCCGGCCGCTTCGCCTGTAACCAGATAATTCAGATTAGCACTGACGGATGACAGCAGTTTTCCACCGTGATCTTCCACCATCTGTTCTGCATCACTTCTTTTGAGGGTAGGCAGGGTACCGGTAAATAAAAAGGTTTTGCCAACGAGCGGGCCACTGGCGGGTTTCCGATCCACCCCTTTGGTGTTGACACCATATTCTTTCAGTTTTTTCAGTACATTCAGGTTATGCTCATCACGGAAAAAACTGAAAATACTTTCACTCACTTTGGCACCGATATCCTTCAGGTTTTGTAATTGTTCGGTGGTAAACGATTCGAGATCAAAGATGTCTTCCACACTGGCTGCCAGTTCTTTGGCTGTGGCTTCACCCACATAGCGGATACCCAATCCAAAAATCAGCCGGTTCAGCGGTTGCGATTTGGAATGCGCAATGGCCTTTTTTAGGTTTTCAACAGATTTCTTCCCAAATCCTTCCAGTTGTTCCAGCTTCTGAAAATCTATCCGGTAGATGGACGGAATATCGGTGATCAGACCCAGCTCATGAAACCGCCTGACGTTTGACTCACCCAGAGAGCGTATGTCCATGGCATCCTTACTGCCGAAATGGATGATCCGTTCCACTACCTGTGCGGGGCAATTGATGTTCATACATCGCCACACCGCTTCCCCTTCGGGCTTTACCAATACGTCGTGACATATGGGGCAATGTGTCGGAAAAACAATAGGCTTTTCCTGACCTTTTCGCGCCTCCGTCAGCGGCTTTACAATGTATGGGATAACATCGCCTGCCCGCTCTACCAGTACCGTATCACCTATGCGTAAATCTTTTTCCTGAATCACCCCTTCGTTAAATAAAGAAACAGAAGACACCGTGACCCCGCCAATGAACACCGGTTCTATCTTGGCCACCGGCGTGATGGATCCCGTTCTGCCCACCTGAAACTCCACATTCAGAAGGCGCGAGGTGGCCTGCCGGGCTTTAAATTTAAACGCCATGGCCCATCTGGGATGATGGGTGGTACTGCCGGCCTGCTGCTGGTACTGTAATTCGTTGACCTTGATCACCATGCCGTCGATCTCATAAGGCAGTGCATCTCTGCGTTCCTCAAATTGCAGGCAATAGGAGACAACACTTTGGATATCCGTAAATACCTGCTGGTCGGTTGAAGGTGTTTTAAAACCCAGCTCAGAGAGTACTTCCAGCATGCCGGAATGCGTCTGGAACCGGGGGTGTCTTTCATCCTCAAACTCGACGTGGCTGACGTGGTAGAGAATGGCCTCCAGTCTCCTTTTTCGTACCGCAGCAGGATTTTTCATTCTAAGCGATCCGGCGGCCGCGTTTCTGGGATTGGCCAGGGGAGATAGTCCTTCCTGCACCAGGGATTCATTAAATTTCTTAAAATTCTCCTTGTTGAGCAGTGCTTCACCACGAATCTCGATACGTGTAATCCCATATATGGAAAACGCAGCCGACAAAGGAATCGACCCGATCTGGCGAATGTTGCGGGTAATGTCATCCCCTTCCACCCCATCGCCCCGGGTAGCTCCTCTTACCAGCAAGTTGTTTTCATAAACCAGCGACAGTCCGGCCCCATCATATTTGGGCTCTGCGCTGTAATGAATATCTTTTCGGTTTACAAACCCACGGACACGTTTTTCCCAGGCTACCACATCCTCCGCATTATAACTGTTTTCCAGACTCAGCATCGGCGCCAGATGTTTCACCGTCTCAAAAGCATTGTTAAGATCTGCCCCCACGCGCTGAGTGGGCGAATCGGGTGTTATCAGTTCAGGATGGGCTTTCTCCAGCCTTTCCAGATTCTTATATAATTTGTCGTATTCGCTGTCGCTGATGAGCGGATCATTCTCTACATAATACCGGTGTTCATGAAACCGCAATACCTCTCTCAGGGTTTCAATATCGCGTGCCTGATAGTCAGGTTTTGATTTTTCTAAAAACGTTTGGGTCTGTTTAATGGAATACATTGACGGATTTTTTTCTGCCCTCAAAGTTAGAGTGTTTAGATTAACCTGCGGGCAGTGGGTGGGGAGAAAGTGAACGGGTTTGGTTTGCGGGTAAAACAGTCGGGCATCTGGCTTTGGTAGTCGTTTTGCGGGCAGCGGTAAATGAAGGGCAAATGATTAACACAATCAAAGCTTTAACAGGAAGAATTACAGCCCGGTTTGCATCATGGCTTTAATATTTTCTTCATCGTCATAAGCGGCAAACCGGCCAAAAATGTGCTTAGAATGGAGCGGGAATCATTAGAAAAATGCGCTTAGACAAAACCGGATGGGGGAGTCAACATGCTGCGGAATCTACACACCGGAGTACAAACACCCCGATCTCCAAACGGCCAGGGCTCTTTTATTCCATTTATTAAATTTTTAATCCGGGGGCTTTTTTTAATCCGCTTAAGGCGGGGCAATCATCCTTTTTTTGTTTGTCAGGGTTGGCATTATGCATTCATTTTCTTATATACTTTTTTCATCATCAATTCTTTCACTACGTTTCCAAATATTTTGTCTTCAAGAATTTTTTCAAATATCTCCTGGTTTTGGTCCATGCGGTCAATCAGTTTGGCAATGAACAAGTCCTCAAAAGCATATTTAAACGTGTCAATCTTATTTACTCTCGCTTGTGTTTGCAAGGTTTCATCATCCATTAATTCCGCTTCTATTTGGTCAAAGAAAAGTTTGTCTGCTTCTTCAAATTCTGTCCCAAATCGGTCATTGAGAACGTTGATGATTTCAGAAAGTAAAGCTTCTTCGTCTTTTGCTCGTTTTAGACCCGCTTCTGTTGTACCACTCAGTTCGCCTTCTTCTCCTTTTTGTAATTCGATTGAACCTTCTTTTATCTTCTGTAATCGGTAATATTCCAATGCCACTTCATCATCTAAATGCAGTGATCCTGAAAGTTCTCGTTTTGGAAGTCGGGTTTGAAGTAGCTTTACATATGCATAAAACTTTTCAAATTCAGAATCAATAAAAGGCATGATTTGAGAAAGAAACGCATATAAGTTTGTCCATGTCCGTAAGCCTTTTTTGAACTCGTCTCGCTTTTCTTCTTCTGAAATGGCTTTAAATCTGTCAACCGCTGGGTCTGTGAAAGCGTACAAATGTTTTTGATGTTTTGGGTTGTTCAGCTTTGTCTTTGGGTCAAAATAAACATTGGCAAAGGCTTCTATTTCTTGTGTCCAATAGATTTGAAACTCATCTAATCTTGCTCCAAAATCCCAGATAAACATATTGACGCTAAAGGTAATTTATATTCCTCTGTTTTCATAATTATGAATGTCATTTTTTTGAGTAATAGCTATACTACTTATGCCCTGAGTTTGCAACTCATGACATAAGTAGTAATCAACAGTAACCATCCCATTTTTATTAGCCCGCATTGCTTTCCATAATAATAATCTCTGTTGCTGTTATAAACCTGCGCTTCCGCTTTTTCTCCAATGCCAGCTTCTGCCGGATTATTATGGATGTATTCAAGTTTTTGAGCAGCAAATTTTGGAGAATTTATAATCGTAGGCTGATTTTTTTGATGCTAAAATTGGTAATTGGTATTTTGCCTATTGTTTCTCCTGCATCTTTAACCCAAAAAAGTCATTAGAAAATCAAGATGTGTTTATTTCGAAAGTTTTCTGGCAGTTCCAGAGGCCGGTAAACCATTCCCTTCGCTTCATTGCCAGAGAAAGCTTTAGCAGGCGTTGATTGCCATTTTTTACTACATACCCGCCGATGGCAAAAATTTGATAACGAAGGGTTTTCATGCGGCTTTCAACCTTCGTATTCAACACCACCTGGCGGAAAAGACTGATTAAGTTATAAGCAATCATTACCCAGTTCAGTGCCGCTTCAGTTGCATCAAAACTCTTCAGGTTAAAACTGTCGGCGCCAAAATCGTACTTTAATTCTTTTATCCGATTTTCACAATTGGCTCTCTGCTTATAAAGATGCCAAACCTGAAGTGGCGGTAGGTTTAGGTCTGTTATAAAACAACTGTATCTGTAATTGCTATAGATACCATCGTCTGCAAATAGCCGCAAAGATTTTCCTGTAGCGTTTGGCCGTTCAGTAATTAACTGACGAACCATTATTAACCGCCTTTCTTTTTCCCATAACGGGCTTTGATAGGTTGTTTCGCCCACTTCTACACCCTTGCTTACCTTCATCCAAAGGGAGTGTGATGCTATTTTTTGTTGAATAGGGCGGTATTGTCGCGCAGCAATG
>JBIQMB010000002.1:0-27964 GCA_044463745.1 Chitinophagaceae bacterium
TTAGGGTACAACAGGGAAAATATTCTGGTTTTACCTACCAGAGGCACGGATGAAGATTTGATGAAAAATGCACTGCTGACAACACCCGGCATAGAGGCTGTGACCACGGCTTATGAAACCCCTGAAAACATTCAGTGGGGTGATGGTATCACGGCTTATGATGATAAGGGTGAACACAATATTTCGCTCAATGCGCAACCGGTGGGGCTTGATTACGTTCGAACACTGAAAATGAAACTCGTAGCTGGTCGTGAGTTTATTAAGTCGGATTTTGGAATGATGGATACAACCGCCAATTACGAAAACTTTCGTCAGCCGTTTATTATTAATGAAACACTTGCCGCCAGGCTGGGGTGGAAGCCGGAGGAAGCGATCGGTAAAATAATTTCCAAAGGAGCGTCCGGTCCGGTTGTGGGCGTTGTTAAAGATTTTAATTATCAAAGTCTTCATGATCCCATTGGCCCTTTGTTGCTGATGTTGAGTGATAACATGATGAATGTGTTTCTTGCAAAAGTTGATGGTAATCCATCAAAAGTAATTGCTTCGGTGGAAGGGCTATGGAAGCAGCGTGCACCTGACCGTCCGTTCTCCTATCATTTTTTGGATGAAGATTATAACCGCCTTTATCAAGCCGAAAACAGGTCGTCTGATTTCCTGACCGTGGCCGCAGCACTCGCGATATTTCTGGCCTGTCTGGGATTGTTTGGGCTTGCGGCTTTCACCGTTACGAAGAGAAGAAAGGAAATGGGTATCCGCAAAGTTTTGGGTGCCAATGCAGGTAGCATTGTCTTAACCATCAGCAAAGGGTTTTTGCAATTGGTGGGTACTGCTATCCTAATTGCGATTCCTGCATCATGGCTGGCCGGAAATTCGTGGTTAAATGGTTTTGCGTACCGAATTCACGTTTCTGTTCCGTTAATCAGTATCACCGCTCTTGCGACGCTCTTTATTGCCTTTCTTACCCTGAGCGCACAAGCCATTCAGGCCGCGCGGGTTAATCCGGTGGAGATGTTGAAAGATGAATGATGTCATTCACCTGTTCTCGTCCCAGGGACAGGACAGCGTGAATGGTAAAGTCAGTAACAGCGTGGAATGGTTCGATTGTTCTTTCTTTCAAACGCTGTCGGGGCCCCCATCCCTCAACTCCCCGGCACGGACGCAAACAGGTGTTGAAAGAACCATTCCCCTGTTCTCGTCCAAAGGACAGGACAGCGTGAATGGTAACGTCAGTGACAGCATGAATGGTTCGATTGTTTCTTTCTTTCAAACGCTGTCGGGGCCCCCATCCCTCAACTCCCCGGCACGGACGCAAACAGGTGTTGAAAGAACCATTCCCCTGTTCTCGTCCAAAGGACAGGACAGCGTGAATGGTAGTGTCAGTGACGGGAAGGTTACCGGAGATAACTGAGTAAACACAATCCGAAACAGGGATTATAAAGTAAGAAGCATGGATTTGAAATAATTACAAAGACCCAATCCCGTTAGGGATGACAGGATTGTAGAAAAAATATAAGAGTCCAAAATAAACCTCGTTAGAGGTGACATATAATAGCTACGGTTGGAAATTTCGATATCAGTCATTTGGCACCTGTATAGATATTCTGCGATCTTTTATGTATTGCATCTTTGAGGCTAAAAGCGCTAAAAATGAGGCTAAAGCCAGGTTCTCCGCATATTTGTTCCGTCAGCTAAAGCAGACGGCAATATTGAGTGCATAATATATTAGGGGCTTTTTGGAATATTATGGCTTGTCTGAAATAGCTCTGTTTTTTAATGACTTTGGGCCCTAAGGCGGAATATCTGAATTGTGTGTTAATCCAGACTAATCATGTCACATTAAGAACCGACAAGAAGTATAAATGTTATAGTCTTATTATCTTATCCGGTTACAAACCGGATGCATTTAATAGATTCAAGTGGCCCAACTTCGTTGGAACACTTGAATCAGCCTGGGCCATTCCCCTGTTCTCGTCCAAAGGACAGGACAGCGTGAATGGTCCAGGCAACGACACCGTGAATGGTATGATTGTTTTTCCTTCAAACGCTGTCGGGTCACCCGCCCTCAGCTCCCCGGCACGGACGCCAACAGGTGTTGAAAGAAAACAAAAAACCACCTGATAAATCAGGTGGTTTTCTGTGGTGTGGGGCGGTCCGCCGCGGCGGAGAACCGCCGACACATATTCATCTATTAAGCATTCATATACTTTTCGCTAATCATCTTTTTTATTAATTCTCTTCCAACTCCGGTTTTGAAAAACTTTTCCCGCATAATGGCCTCCGTACGTGTCTTATAAACCTCATAGTGAAGTAATTCCCAGGGTCGAAATCGTATGGTATAACCTTTTTCTCCGGTCTCATTGTGCTCTAATATTCTTCTTTCAAGATCATCCGTATGGCCGGTATAATGTTTAGCAAATTTTGGCGAGTACAAAATGTAAGTATAGTACATAGGCACAAGGAATGAACGTGCGAATGGTTCGATTGTTTCTTTCTTTCAAACGCTGTCGGGTCTCCCGCCCTCAGCTCCCCCGGCACGGACGCCAACAGGTGTTGAAAGAAAACAAAAAACCACCTGATTTATCAGGTGGTTTTTTGTGGTGTGGGGCGGGATCGAACCGCCGACACAAGGATTTTCAGTCCTTTGCTCTACCGACTGAGCTACCGCACCATTTGCCCTTTCGGGCGGCAAAAATAGGATTTTCAGGTTAATAAAAAATATTTTGTTGCAAAATTTTAATTTCCATAATCACAAAGAAACTTAATACGCATGATCTTCAATTGTTCAAGCGTGTAATCTCCGTCTTCCAGTTCCTGTTGAGCCGTCTCAAGACTCGATGTTTCACAACCCTTGAAATAATCGATAATTTCCTCTTCCTCATATTCATCCAGCCACTCTTCGATGATATAGTCCAGGTTCAACTTGGTTCCACTCGCCACAATCGTTTCCATCTCATCCAGCAAATCGCCGATGTTCATTGACCGATGTTTGGCAATGGTTTCAAGGGGTAGTTTTTTATCAATATTCTGAATGATAAAGACTTTGTTGCTGCTTTTGTTAACGACGGATCTTACCACAAACTCTTCCGGCCTCTCTATCTCATTTTCTTCCACATATTTAGAGATGAGATCAATAAAGGGCCTGCCAAACTTCAAAGCCTTACCTGCACTCACACCCTGACATTTTTCCAGTTCTTTCATGGTAATGGGATAGGTGGTGGCCATATCAATCAAACTATTTTCGAGAAAGATTACGAATGGTGGCAGATTGCGTTTCTTGCCTTCCTTCAATCGCAGCTCTTTCAACATTTCAAACAATTTTTCATCGGCCGCTGCGCCCTCTCCGGAGTCGGTTACATCATCATCATCATCGCTATCCGTTTCATAAACGTGGTTCAGGGCTATCTTGAACGAGGTCGGCTTTTTGAGAAATCCTTCTCCTTTTTTACTGAATTTTAATACCCCGTAATCTGCAATGTCCTTTTTCAAATAATCTTCCAGAATCAATTGGCGGACAAGCGAATTCCAGAACAACTCATCATGATCCTTACCGCTCCCAAACACCGGAAGCTCATCGTGTCTGTACATTTTAATCTGCGGATTGGCTTTACCCATGATAACAGGCAGTACATAATTGAGAGGGAAACGTTCTTCCAGCGCTTTAACTACATTTAGTGCAATGGCTGCCTCCGCCTTGGCTTCCATCATCTCTTTCGGGTTCTTACAGTTGTCGCATTTGTCTCCACAATTGTCAGGAACATAATGCTCGCCAAAATAGCTCAGCAACATCTTGCGCCGGCAAACGCCGCTCTCTGCATACGCCACCGTTTCGTTGATAAGCTGTGCGCCTATTTCCCGTTCCGTGAGGGTTTTATCGCGCATCAGATGTTCCAGTTTGGCTACATCGTTGTGCGAGTAATAAAGCAGGCATTTTCCTTCCAGTCCGTCTCTGCCCGCGCGCCCCGTTTCCTGGTAGTAATTTTCAATGGACTTAGGAATGTTGTAGTGAATGACAAACCGGATATCAGGCTTGTCGATTCCCATCCCGAAGGCAATGGTGGCAACAATAACATGAATTTTTTCATTCAGGAATTTATCCTGCCTTTCCGAACGCAATTTCGACTCCAGACCTGCATGGTAAGCGGCTGCTTTAATGCCATTGGCATTCAATACTTCGGCGATTTCTTCTGTCGTTTTCCGGTTCAGCGTATAAATGATTCCGCTCTTATTTCTATTCTTATCTACAAATTTGACAATGCTTTTCAGCGTCTGATCTTTGGAAACCTTCGGTATTACCTCATAGTAAAGATTGGGCCTGTTAAAGCTGGAAATAAATATTTCAGGATCGCGTAGTCCCAGGTTCTGGATAATATCGCTCTGCACCTTTGGTGTGGCTGTGGCTGTGAGCGCTATCACAGGTAGTTTATCGTTAATCTGATCTACCACCTCGCGCAATTTTCTATATTCCGGCCTGAAATCGTGGCCCCATTCACTGATACAGTGCGCTTCATCCACTGCCACGAAAGAAACTTTGAGATCCTTAAAAAAATCCACGTTTTCTTCCTTGGTCAGGGTTTCGGGAGCTACATACAGTAACTTGGTTTTACCGGAAAGCAAATCTTCCTTTACCTCCTTTATCTGTCCCTTATTCAGGGTCGAATTCATAAAGTGAGCAATATCATCCGTGCTGCTGTACCCGCGTATTAAATCTACCTGATTTTTCATCAGGGCAATAAGAGGAGACACAATCAGTGCACACCCTTCGCTGATAATGGCAGGAAGTTGATAGCACAAACTTTTTCCCCCTCCGGTTGGCATGATCACAAAGGTGTCTTTGCCTTTAAGCAGGCTTTTGATCACTTCTTCTTGTGTTCCTTTAAAATTCTGGAATCCAAAATACTTTTGAAGACTTCCAATCAGGTCATGGCCTGTGGCAGATGTTTCAATCTTTTCAGATTTTCCACCCGCCTTCACTTTTTTCGCTTTTGGCTTTGTTGTAGGCATTGGTAATAATTCTTTCTATATTAATCTTTTCTCTTCAGTTTGTTAATGAGGGTCTCAAAGGTAATTCAATAATAGCACTATCCCCGAACCCTATTACTTTTTAACACTTCCAAACTGTGGCCGAATGATTTCGGAAGTTACAAATAATATTTGTTATTTTGAATATATTCTTCTTTTATTGGTTCCATACCTTTATCATATTTCCAGTAGCTTTGTCACTTTCAATGAAATCGGAAAAGAAATTTCAGTAGCCGCCGTACAAAATATTAGAAAATGAGTGAAGACATATTGTCATTGGCACGCAGAACGATTGAGCTTGAAGCGGAGTCTGTAAAAGGGTTGATTAAGTACGTAAACGAGGATTTTGAGAAAGTTGTCAGGCATCTGCTAAACTCCAAAGGGAGATTGATCGTAAGCGGTATCGGTAAGAGTGGGCTTATAGCTCAAAAAATTGTGGCTTCGCTGAACAGCACCGGTACACCCTCTGTGTATCTCCACGCGGCCGATGCTATTCACGGAGATCTGGGTATGGTTCAGTCTGGCGATACGGTGATGATCATCAGCAAAAGCGGTGAAAGTCCTGAAATAAAAATCCTTGCCCAACTTATCAAAAACTTTAAGAATACCATCATAGCGCTTTGCGGCAATGAGCAAAGTTCACTGGTCAGACTGGCTGATTTTTTTCTGAATACAACCGTTTCGGAAGAGGCGTGTCCGAATAACCTGGCGCCCACAAGCAGCACAACCGCGCAGATGGTGATGGGCGATGCTCTGGCCGTATGCCTGATGGAGCTAAGGGGTTTTAAGTCGGAAGATTTTGCACGTTTTCATCCGGGCGGTACCCTTGGCAAAAAACTCTATTTGCGTGTAGCCGATCTTTATGCGCAAAATGAAAAACCGGAGGTGAAGCCTGACAGTCCGCTGAAGGAAGTTATCATTGAAATGACCCGCAGGCGACTGGGTGCTGCTGTTGTTACCAACGAGCACCGGCAGGTGGTGGGCATTATTACCGATGGCGACCTGAGGCGAATGCTTGAGAAGAATATGTACAATGAGTATACCAAAGCCGAAGAAATTATGAGCCGTTCACCCAAGGTAATCGGACCTGATGAGTTGGCGGTGAATGCCCTGAATCAGATGAGGGGAAATAATATCACCCAACTGGTAGTGGTAGATGAAAATGGATACAAAGGGATCTTACATTTGCATGATCTGATAAAAGAAGGAATCATATAAACATGAAGAATAACAATAATAATTATGTAGCTATCATGGCCGGTGGCATAGGCAGCAGATTTTGGCCTATCAGCAGGGTTGATTACCCCAAGCAGTTTCTGGATATTCTACATACCGGCAAAACCCTTATTCAGTCCACCTTTGAGAGGTTTGCCCAATTTATTCCGGTAGAAAATATTTATATAGTCACCGCCAGTCAGTATAAAGATATTGTATCAAAACAATTACCGCAGTTGCCTGAAGACAATATAGTGTGCGAGCCATCCAGAAAAAATACGGCTCCCTGTATTGCTTATATCAGTTTTAAGCTCAGTCAAAAAAATCCGAATGCCAATCTGATTTGTGCACCGGCCGATCATCTTATTATTAATGATACCGATTTTGTCAAGGCATGTATTGAGGCGCTGGGTTTTACTTCCGAGAACAATGCTTTGCTTACGCTGGGCATCAAGCCTACCTACCCCAACACGGGATACGGATATATTCAGTATGAGCAACCGGCTGTATCGGACAATGTTTATAAGGTGAAAACCTTTACAGAAAAACCTGATCTGGAACTCGCCAAGACCTTTCTTGCCAGCGGAGATTTTTTATGGAACGCCGGCATTTTTGTATGGCAAACCCGCCATATTCTGAAGTCGTTTGAAACCTACCTGCCGGAAATTTACGAATTGTTTGAGGGCACGAAAAATGCGATGAATTCCGAAAAAGAAAAGGAGGCAATTGAATTGATTTATCCGCTATGCGGCAGTATTTCCATCGACTATGGCATTTTGGAAAAAGCTGAAAATGTGTACCTGATCCCTGCTTCTTTTGGATGGAGCGATTTGGGCACCTGGGGTAGCGCCTACGAAAATCTGGAAAAGGATTATATGGATAATGCAGTGGCAGGCGACAATGTTATTCTGTTTGACAGCACCAAAAATATTGTCCATGCCAGTGCAAATAAGGATAAGCTGATTTTGCTTCAGGGTCTTGAAGATTTCATTGTGGTAGATACACCCGATGCGCTGCTGGTATGCAAGAAAGAAAATGAGCAAAATGTGAAGGAATACCTCGCTGAAATCAAACGAAACAAAGGTGATAAGTTCTTATAATGTTTCAGAGTAAGATAAATTCAGGAGAGTCCATCTTTACGACCATGAGCCGATTGGCTAACCGGCATCATTCGGTCAATCTTGGCCAGGGTTTTCCAGATTATGCAATGGATCCGGTATTGACAGAACTGGTAAGCCGTGCCATGCGGGATGGCCTTAACCAATATACACCGGCCAAAGGTGCTACCGAACTCAGGCAGGCGATATCAGAAAAGATAAAGTTTTTGTACAATGTGGATATAAGTCCTGCTGCGGAAATATGCATTACGCCCGGTGCTACCTACGCTATCTATACTGCATTTACAACGGTTCTAAACAAGGGGGATGAAGTGATCGTTTTGGAGCCGATGTACGACAGTTATATTCCCAATATTATTTTGAATGGCGCCAGACCGGTTCTGGTTCCGCTGACTCAGCCAGGTTTCAAAGTTGATTGGGATTTGGTCAGGCGTTCCATTACCGGCAAAACAAAGATGATTATCATTAATCAGCCGCATAACCCTACAGGCACCTTGCTTTCTGCTGAAGATATGGAACAACTCACGCAAATAGTGGTAGGGCATGATCTATACCTGCTGAGTGATGAGGTGTATGAGCACCTGGTATTTGATGGATATTCATTTGAAAGTGTGCTGAAATATCCTGAATTGTACAATCGGTCTTTTGTGGCTTTCTCGTTCGGAAAAGTTTATCACTGTACCGGATGGAAAACGGGGTATTGCGTAGCACCGGAGCATTTGATAGATGAGTTTGTAAAAGTTCATCAGTACAATGCTTTCAGCAGTTTTGGCCCTGCCCAATACGCCCTGGCAAATTACCTGAAGGATAAAGATGCCTATCTTAAACTGCCGGAATTTTTTGCACCGCGTCGTGAATTATTAAAGGACTTGCTCACCCGCGCGGGGTTCAAGGCTCTCCCGGCGCATGGCAGTTTTTTCCAGTTGTATGATTATTCAGCATTGAGTGACGATGATGAGATTTCATTTGCAGAAAAACTAACAACAAAAGCCGGAGTGACAGCCATACCTGTTTCGGCGTTTTATTCAGATGGAAGGAATCAACAGTTGCTCAGGTTTTGTTTTGCAAAGAAGTTAGAAACGCTACAGGAAGCCGGCTCCCGATTGATCAATTATTTCTCATAAAATTTGTTTTCAAAAACACATCTCTTTACCTTGCTAAAATATTTTGAAATATATCACTAAATAATTTAGTGTTGATAAATATAATTTTCTATTTTTGCGTAAGCAATAACTTTACAAGTCACAACTTTAATTAACGAATATGGCAACAGCAAATACAGACAAGACCGATAAGATTTCAGAAAAGCTTAAAGCACTGAAACTGACGATGGATAAAATAGACAAAGACTTTGGAAAGGGTAGTGTGATGATGATGAATGAAAGATCGCAGGAACCCCACGAAGTCATTTCAACGGGCTCGCTGGGTCTGGATGTTGCCCTGGGGATAGGTGGTTTACCCAAGGGGCGTGTGGTTGAAATTTACGGTCCTGAATCTTCAGGTAAAACAACCCTTGCAATACATGTAATTGCCGAAGCCCAAAAGAAAGGTGGCGTATGTGCCATCATTGATGCCGAGCATGCTTTTGACAATGCTTATGCAAAAAAACTTGGCGTAAATGTGGATAACCTTCTGATCAGTCAGCCCGACTATGGTGAGCAAGCTTTGGAAATTGCCGACCGTCTTATTCTGAGTGGTGCGCTGGATGTGGTCGTCATCGACTCAGTGGCAGCACTGGTTCCCAAAGGCGAATTGGAAGGTGAAATGGGCGATAGTAAGATGGGGTTACAGGCCAGACTGATGAGCCAGGCTTTAAGAAAACTGACCGCTACCATTAGTAAAACCAATTGTTGCTGCATCTTTATCAATCAGCTTCGTGAAAAAATCGGGGTCATGTTTGGTAATCCTGAAACGACCACCGGCGGTAATGCACTTAAATTCTACTCTTCGGTAAGGTTGGATATCCGAAGAATGGCACAGATAAAAGACGGAGAGCACTCGATTGGTAACAGGGTGAAGGTAAAAGTGGTTAAAAACAAAATGGCTCCTCCTTTCCGCATTGCTGAGTTTGACATCATCTTTGGAGGTGGTATTTCTAAAACGGGTGAAATTATCGACATGGGTGTAGATTTGGGCGTCGTTCAGAAAAGCGGAAGCTGGTACAGCTACGATGGCAATAAATTAGGCCAGGGCAGGGATGCGGTAAAGTCATTACTTACTGACAATCCGGAATTGGCCAATGAAATAGAAGGCAAGATTAAAGCAAAGATAGCTGAGATGAATGCTGCTTAAACGTTGTATGTTTTTTTAGATTAGATAAAGGCCGGTTTGATAATGGGTAACCGGCCTTTTTTTTATGCGGGGTTGCCAAACAAAAAATGGCTCCATGTTTTTTAAACACAGAGCCCGGATTTCAACTTCACAATTGAGAAACCCCTAAACATTAAGAGATGAGTGGAATTTAAATGTAACTCAGAAATGCGTTTATCGGCATTGTTCCATAAGGGTAACGAATCCCGTTTATCTCCTGTGCGTGCAAACTTTCCAGTTTCTCGTCTATCCTGTCCCTTTCTTTTTTCAAGGAGTCTTCTAGCTTTTGCATTTGCCGCTTATGCGCATTTCTGGTAGAGTCGATGGATTTTTCCATCTTTTTGATTTCATTTTCCTGTGCGTTTTTTAAAGAATCGAATTTTTCAGGACTATTAAATCTGTATTTCTTTTTAGTGTTCAGGCTTTCTGTATCATCTGTATCCGTTTTATGTAGTCCGTCTTCTCTCATAATGTATTCCTGTCCGCGTGTATAGTAAAATGCCCGGTAGGATGCGTTGTCATTATAAAATGTGTTGCCGCTTCTATAAATATAAAAAGAAGTTCTGTCGCGATTATAAAATTCCCGATCAATTTTGATTCGATGATTCAGGGGTACGGCAATTGCCACATCCACGTGTTGATTGCGGAACTTATCGTCCTTATTAATTTTGATAAAATTGCTGAGATATAAAATGCTGTCTTCCTGATATCCCTCAAAGTTTATTTTGGAAGCATTATTATCGGCCGCTTGCCCGGAATAACCGTTGCTTATTTTAAAGTACTTGACTGAATATCTGGAGTCGGTTGATTTGATAATTCGTAACCTGATGTTCGGAAGAAGCGCTGTGTCGTTTGTGATACCGAAGGATGAGTAAGGTTCAAAACTAAACAGGTTGCTCCATCTGTAATCACGAGTCTGGAGGGGTTTAATTTCCAGATAATCAACCGAAGGATCGCTGAGTTCTACTTGTTGCTCATTTACCGAACTTACGTATTTGAATTCTCTTCCCACTAAAGATATGAGCGCAAAGAGGCAGATCCAGCCAAACACCCACAAGCCGATGCTGATGTTGCGCACATAGTGATTGCTGCTTTTGCGTCCGCTTAACTGACGGATCATATAAACAATGGTTCCGACAACGGGGATGCCGATAAAGAATATCAGTGTCAACCATGCCAGAATGCTTTGCCATCCATCAGCAACCAGAAAATCTTTGAGCGGAAAAACCCCGATTGCTGCGATGCCTATGCCAAACATGGCAGCGAGTATGGCAAAGGCGATGGAGCCTAAAATTATATACACAAATATCTTCACCAGCGTCACGATAATCCGGCCCAGAACACCTCCGGCATTGTTTGCCGTTTTTGAAAACTCATTTCGCATGTAGGGACTTTTTTCTTTCATGTAATCACCTGCCTGCTTACCAAATTTTTCCATGCGTTCACCTACATCTTTCATCTCTTTCGTCACCGATTCTTTGATAGAATTCAGATCCACCTTTTCGCCCTTCATCTGCAATTTTTCACTGGTCGTTCTGGCTTCAGGAATAACAATCCATAAGATGACGTAAACCACGAAGGTGCCGGGGCTGAACGTAAGACGTATAAAATCAGGAAACGACCAGAATGCAAAGTGCTGCCACCTGAACATGAATGTAATAAAAGGCAACAAAAATATGATTCTGGGTATCCAGGGGTTAATGTTGAAGTAGCTGCCTATGCCACCACATACACCACCTATTATTCTATCATCGGGGTTTCTGTAAAATTTTCTATAGCTCTCTGTGCTCAGCGAGTCATCGGCCGGAAGAAATATCCATAAAATGATGTACGCAATTAATCCGAGGCCCGAAAGGATAAAAAGTATCCGCACAATCCATGGGTTTATTCCTAAGAATACACCAATGCCACTACATACCCCGCCCAATATCCGCTGATGCTGATCGCGGTATAATCTTTTGCCATAGTAGGTTTGGTTCCGGGCAGAATAATTGGCTCCTTTGTCCTCCTCTTGTTCAGCCGCATTGCCACCGCCTATTGTTGCATCGTCAAAGTCTTTTGGCCGGCCGATGTTGTCCATAATGCGTGCTACATCTTCATCTGTGATGCAGGTGGCTCCGTCTTTGAGCCTGTTCTGGAAAAGTTCGCTGATGCGTCCTTCAATGTCGTTGATAATTTCATCGCGTCCTTCCTCTTCATTAAAGTGCTGTCTCAGGCTATCAATATATTGGCGCAATATCTCATAAGCGCTTTCTTCGATAGGTACCACTGTACCCTGGAAGTTGATATTTATTACCTTTTTCATTTTTATACTTTTAGAATGTGAAGTTGATTTTATTCGTGGTTATTTTTTCCTGTGATTGTTTCAACAGCATTGGCCAGCTCGTTCCATGTAGCCTCCAGTTCCTTATAAAATCCTGCGCCTTTTTCAGTCAGCGAAAAATACTTCCGCGGCGGACCGCTGTTGCTTTCCACCCAGCGATAAGTGAGGAAGTCTGCATTCTTGAGTCGATTGAGGAGGGGATACAATGTCCCTTCCAGAATGTTCAGATTAGATGCCTTCATCATATCTATGATATCACTTGGGTATGCCTCCCCTTTTTTTATAATTGACAGAATACAAAACTCAAGTACTCCTTTGCGCATCTGACTTGCTGTGTTTTCAATATTCATATTTTCAATTTTTTTCTAATTAGAGCTCTGTTTCAAGAGCAAAGGTAATGGATTTTTAGTACTGTGCAATACATAATACCTGTTCATAGAAAGTAATT
This sequence comes from Chitinophagaceae bacterium, assembly GCA_044463745.1. Taxonomy (GTDB): domain Bacteria; phylum Bacteroidota; class Bacteroidia; order Chitinophagales; family Chitinophagaceae; genus Ginsengibacter. The sequence goes on from JBIQMB010000002.1 coordinate 12,434, forward strand.
TTTTGTCGGAATAGGCCAGCCTAATTCCGAAATCCAATGCCAGCACATGTTTGAGACTTAACAGAGGGTTCGAAAAAAATTTTCACTGCTGTTATAAACGGTAATATTTTTATTTGATCGGCAATAGATTTGGGTTTCTTAAGAAGAAATACCTTGCATTTAGCCCGGTAGAGTTCGATAAAAATGGAAAATTGGTTTAGGCCTAACTACCGTAATTGGTTTTTAATAAGATGAATCCGGGTGAATATCCGATCTGGTCAGGAATCACTAAAATGATGTTTCTTTGTTACTCAATCTACACTATGCAACTTCCTTTATTTTTTGAAGAGCATCTGCCTGATTCATCTGAAGGCATGGATCTGTCGCCCGAATCCTCGCGACATATCGCACAGGTTTTACGTATGAAGACAGGAGATCAATTGTTGGTAACTGATGGAAAAGGCATTGAATTAACGGTAGCAATCAATGATCCCGATAAAAGAAAAACGACGGTTTCATTTGTTAGCAGACGAACATTGTTATCACCCGAAAATATGAACGGAATCGCTATTTCTTTATTAAAAAATGAGAACCGGTTTGAGTGGTTTTTGGAGAAAGCAACAGAATTAGGGATACGAAAAATTTTCCCAATGATAAACGCACGAACCGAAAAGAAAAATTTCAGGATGGAGCGAATGAAAAATATAATGGTGAGTGCCATGATCCAAAGCAGGCAATTCTTTTTACCCGAATTATCTGCACCCATCACATTAAATGAGGTTTACCAATTACCGGATTTCGACCAGAAATTTATTGCCCATTGCTCAGAAGAAGGGCAGAAAGTACTGCTAAAAGATATATTGGTCAAGGGAAAGAACAAACTTGTACTCATTGGGCCCGAGGGTGATTTTACCCCGGACGAAATAAAAGATTCACTTGAAAATGAATTTTTGCCAGTTAGCCTTGGCGCCAATCGGCTACGAACAGAAACAGCCGGCGTGGTGTCGGCTGTTCTGATTAACTCATGAAAAGTTATCTATTTCTCTTCTTCTTCTTCCGGTTCTTTTTCTACCAGACGGAATCCGTTTCCGTGAATGTTCACGATTTCGAGGTTCGGGTCGCCTTTCAGGTATTTTCTGAGTTTAGCGATATAAACGTCCATACTTCTACCATTAAAATAGGTATCGCTACCCCAGATTTTCTTCAGTGCTGTTTCTCTGGGCAAAAGATCATTTTTGTATTCAGCCAGCATTTTCAGCAACTCATTTTCTTTCGGAGACAAGGTCTGAACATCTTTTCCAACACCAAGTTGTCTTAAACGAGGGTTGAAATGATATTTTCCAAGATCGTATTCTTTGCTTTCCTGTTCTTTGTTGAGTTCTTCATTTCTTTTCAGCATTGCCTTGATCTTATGCAATAGTACGTCGCTGTCAAATGGCTTGGTGATGTAGTCGTCTGCGCCCAGCTTGTATCCTTTGATGATGTCTTCCTTCATCGTCTTGGCCGACAAAAAGAATAGAGGCATATCCGGATCCACATTTCTAATTTCTTCAGCTAAAGCGAAGCCATCCATGTTGGGCATCATTACATCCAAAAGGCATAAATCGAATTTTTCTCGTTGGAAAGCTGCCAGGCCTAACCGCCCATCTCTCTCCAGCACCACCTCATAATCATTAAGCTCGAGATAATTTTTCAATACCATACCCAGGTTCGGGTCGTCTTCGCAAATCAAAATTTTTGGTTTTCTACTTTCCATGTTATTTTGTTTATTCCTTTAATAAGATTTGTAAATTTATCAATAAAATTCCAATAATATATCATTAACATATATAGTGCCATAAACTTAACAGTTAATGTTATTGCAAAAGTTACCAAAACGTTTAACAACATCCTAACTACTGATAGTCAGTCAAGTATGCAATCTGATTTTTTTATAATGAACTGAATATGCCAGGGTGACGAATTGTCACTCAGTTTGATTTAAAGGCCGGGGGAGGAATTATTTTCATAAAATGTATGCGTTTAGCCAATTACGCAGCAGTTTACGCCATTTACACAGTTCTTTTAAAAAAGACGTGTTTTTACTTGCGAATACTAAAATAGCGTCATATATTTGTCACGGTTTTTCATAGGATATTGGATTTTAAAGCGGGACTAGATTTCAATCTTGGTCCCTTTTTTATTTTTAGGATATTCGGTGTTTCATCACAAATCATCGCGCTGAAACTTACGTAGAGAAATCAAGTAATAAATGGCCAGGTAAACGATAGAAACCGAAACCAGTATCCAGTTATCCGGCATATTGGTATAAAACAAATTTTTTCCGAATGGAAGTGGCATCAAGGAATCAGTGACTTGCAGGGGCAGATAATAACCTGCGGGGCTCAAATGTAGTTTCCCATTTAACAGGCCACCCAGAATAGACTCGAATATAAGACCATATAGAAAGAAGATGGCTAATGCTATCCCGCTTCTTCTGAAAATGATAGCCATGAGCATGGCAAAACTGATATACGAGAAGGTTTGAATCAGAATAAAACCTACGTTGTAAAACTCATCCCACGAAAAAGCCGAATTTTTTGCAGCCAACCCAAATGATAAGGCTACAATCAGGTTAAACAATGTAGCCACCACAGAAAATATAAATGCAAAAAGAAATTTGACATTTATAAAATCTCTGCGCTCCCAACCATCAATAATGTTTTGCCGGTGCGTTTTAAAAGTAAACTCATTGGTAAGCAGCATGATGAAAAGAAAACCGGGAAAATATAATAACCAGCTACTCATAAAACCAACCGTACTCCACACCCTCGGAAAAGAATAAGGAGACCCAATGAGCGAATCGGCAACCGGTACATTGGCACGCGCCACTTCATTGATATAAAACCCGATGTAATTAATACCCGCTATGGAGACGAAATACAAAATAACAAACACCCAGAAAGCCCTGTAATGCCTTACTTTAAGCCACTCTATTTTTAGTAAATTGAACATGATTAGTTATTATTGGTAAGTTCAATGAATTTAGATTCAAGACTTCTCTGCTTCACTGTCAGATGATTTAAAACAACGCCATGATTGTGGCAGAAAGCATTGATTTTTTCGGGGTTGGCGGTGCCCGGTGGAAAATAAATCTGTAGAAATGTATCAGCCGGTTCCATCCGCGTAATTCCATCAAAGAGGCGGAGAACATCTGATAACTGTTGCATGTTGGCAGCGGATAATTCTACCGCATCCTCATTGGCCAGTATCTCTCTCACTTCCCCCGAGGTGATCAGGTTTCCTCTTTTTAGAATGGCAACATGTGTACAAACTTTCTCAACCTCATCCAGCAGATGGCTGGCCATGATAATGGTTTTTCCTCGTTTATTAAGGTCGCGCATTAGCTGGCGTATTTCAGCTATTCCCGAAGGGTCGAGCCCGTTAGTCGGCTCATCAAAAATCAAAACCTCCGGATCGCCCAAAAGGCAGGAAGCAATAGCCAGGCGTTGTTTCATCCCCAGGGAGTAGGTTCTGAATTTATGAAACCTGCGCTCGTAGAGGTTTACAATCTTCAGTACTTTTTCTATATCTTCCTTTCCCTTATTCTTTATGGATGCTGCGATCAGCAGATTTTCTTCCGCATTGAGATAATGATAAAAGTTGGGTGTTTCGAGCAAGGTGCCGATTCTCCTTCTGGCTTCCCGGTCCGGATTTCCGTCGAAGAGCTGATAACTGCCCGATGTAGGCCGGATGATATCAATGATGGTAGCCAATAGGGTAGTCTTACCGCTACCATTCGGCCCAAGGATTCCGAACGTAACTCCTTCGGGCACTTTAAAACTAACATCTTTAAGTGCCTGCAAAGACCCATAATTTTTTGTAAGATTGTTGACAGTAAGTATCATCATAGGTATAAAAGTAAAGGTAAAATCAATACTATCATTACCATTTGTCCTTTAATTAGTACAATCACATTTGCGCCTCGTGCCAAACCGATGAAAAAGCACCAATAACAGCGCGGCCGTTACTAAACCTAAGCCTTTCGATTTTTAATGAATCAATGTCCGAATCCAGAACCTTTCGTTTAAAGGGATTGAGTGTTCCTCCTTTCACACCTGCGGAAACGGTGGGATCGTATTGAAATTCGGGATCTACGAGTGTTCCGCGGGGGTACATAATGCCTGGCGTTCCCCGTCCTCTGATGTCAAGATTTTTGGGATGAATCAAACCCAGCGTGTGGCCAAACTCATGTGCGGCTGTAGTAGAGTGATGCAATAAATTTTCTAATAAAAAATAGCCCGTATTACTTCCTATGCCATCCACGAAGGAGATATTCCCCGATGCAAAATTTTCTATCCTGAAATAATTATTTGAAGGATCCACGTTTTCCACCACTTCACCGGCACTTAAATCCAGTCGGTAATATCCTTTAACATCGAAGAATAAATCATACCTTTTCTTTTTTATTATCAGCGATGCTCTTGGTGCGTTCCATTGATCAGCAATATCATGCGCTACCTGTTTGCACAGCTCTTCGTTGGCCGCTTTTCCATAAAAATGGATGGCGGCACGAAGGATCAACAATCTTTCCTGTTCAATGATTTCTACAACTCCCAAAGTCTGCGTTTAATTGCGGATGGGCTTTCCGGTTTTGATGACGCTCTGCAACCGTTCCAGGGTTTTCTTTTCGCCGCACAAACTCAGGAAGGCTTCTCTTTCCAGATCAAGCAGGTATCGCTCGTTGACAATGGACTCCTCGCTCAGGTCGCCTCCGCACATCACATAAGCAAGCTTTTTGGCTATTTTCACATCGTGTTCTGAAATATAATTTCCGCGAAACATACTATTGATGCCCACGTAAAGCATGCCCAGGCCTTCGCGTCCCAATACCCGAATATCCGTTCTTTCTTTGGGCTGCGTATATCCGCGATCATACATTTCGATAACGCTGTTGCGGGCTTCTGCAATTCTGCGTGATTGATTCATTGAGATTTCATCATGGCCTTTCCGCATAATGCCCAGGTCAAAGGCTTCAAAGGCAGAGGTTGATACTTTGGCCATGCCGATGGTAAAAAATCGCTCGCGCAATGGAATGGTTTCAGGAACATTATGCTGGATTTCGTCAGATGCGCGAAGCGCAAATTCCTTGGTGCCACCGCCGCCGGGAATCAATCCGACACCCAGCTCTACCAGTCCGATATAAGTTTCGGCTGCCGCCTGAATTTTATCGGCATGAAGGGAGAATTCACAACCGCCCCCAAGTGTGAGGCCGTGTGGGGCTACGATTACCGGAACAGAGGAATATCTTATACGCATGGAAGTGTTCTGAAAAATTCTGACCGACATATTCAGCTCATCATATTCTTGTTCTGCAGCAAGCATGAATATCATTCCCACATTGGCTCCTGCACTGAACTGTGCGCCCTCATTAGCAATGACAAGGCCTTTGTATTTTTCTTCCGCAATTCCGATCGATTTATTTATACCCTCCAGCACCTCACCTCCAATGGTATTCATCTTAGTATTCCAGGAAAGACCCACAACATCACCGCCCAGATCAACAAGATTACACGCACTGTTTTTCCATACCGTCTTTTCTTTCAGGTCGCTGAGTATAATGAAGGCATCACCACCCGGAAGTGGTTTATAGGTTTTGGTTTCAATATCATAGCATAGCCGTTTTCCATTTTCAACACGGTAAAAATGGGAATGGCCTGCAGCGATAAATTCATCAACCCATGGCGCAACCTTATAACCGGCCTCTTTCATCGCCTCCGTTATTTTGTTTACCCCAAGCACATCCCAGGTTTCAAAGGGACCGGCTTCCCAGCCAAAACCTGCTTTCATGGCATCATCCAGGCGGTAGAGTTCATCACTGATTTCAGGAATACGAAAAGATACGTAGGAGAACAGGCTGTAGTGAAACAAGCGATAGAACTCCCCTGCTTTATCCTTTCCGCTCAGCAGCATTTTCATGCGCTCTGAGAGGTTGTCTATTGGTTTGGCTGCATCAACGGTAGCAAATCTTGGTTTCGTACGCGGTGCATATTCAAAGCTGTTTAAATCAAGAGTCAGGATCTCGCTTTTGCCATCAGCACCTTTTGTCTTTTTGAAGAAACCCTGGCCCGTTTTGTCACCCAGCCATTTATTTTCAACCATTTTATTGAGCCATGAAGGAATCGTAAAGATTTCCGCTGCTTCATCTTTGGGGCAATTGTCTTTTACTCCCTGAGCCACCTTTACCAGGGTATCGATACCCACCACATCGGCCGTGCGGAAGGTGGCTGATTTGGGTCGTCCGGAGATGGTACCGGTCAGTGAATCGATTTCATCTATGGTGAGACCCAGTTTATCCATGAGATGAAAGATGGACATGATGCTGAATACGCCCACCCGATTGGCGATAAAGGCCGGTGTATCTTTTGCTAATACCGTTGTTTTACCTAAGAATAAATCACCGTAATGCATTAAGAAATCTACCAAGGAGGCATCGGTATCCGGGGTGGGGATGATTTCGAGTAAACGGAGATAACGCGGCGGATTGAAAAAATGTGTACCGCAAAAATTCTTTTTGAAATCATCGCTTCTGCCCTCAGCCAATAAATGGATAGGGATGCCGGAAGTATTGGAAGTAACCAGGGCTCCCGGCTTGCGGTATTGTTCTACCTGTTCGTAAACTGATTTTTTTATATCCAGCTTTTCTACTACCACTTCTATGATCCAATCTACGTCTGCAACCTCTTTGAGGTTATCCTCAAAATTTCCGGTTGTGATATTTTGCACATCCTCTTTTGAGAAAACCGGTGAAGGGTTTGATTTCAGGGTAGCGGCCAGTGCCTCATTAACGATTCTGTTTTTAACCGCCTTATCTGTCAGTTTAAGCCCTTTTTTTATTTCTTTTTCCGTCAGTTCTTTAGGAGCGATGTCCAGTAATAATACCCTGACGCCAATACCTGCAAAGAGGCAGGCGATCCGGCTTCCCATAACGCCGCTTCCTAATACAGCAATGCGATTAATAGTCCTTTTTTGTATCATAAAAATTTAGTTAGATAAACAACTATTTTAAAAAATCGAAATTACTGAATTTTATTTTCAATAAGAATGAATGTTTTTCAGGCCGGGATTTATTGAATGTAAAAATTAAAAGGATGTAGTCAGAACTATTTATACCTTATACAGCTTAGTGTTTTGATTGATCAATGCTAATCAAATGACATTTTTAGTCCAACGGAAAGCGTGGTAACAATTAAATCTATTGCCGTCGGTTTCAACCGACGGGTTGAAAGAACATCAAAGCATGGCTTTAGCCACATTCTTTTTTTATTCTTATACATGCAGATTTCTGGGCATTGTTTATGGTTCGTTTTCTCGTTGGGATCTGAATGAGGCTAAAGCCATGAAGACTAAACTTTTGTTCCGTCCGCTAAAGCAGACGGCAATATTGAATACAGAAAATGATTTTAGGGGTTCGATCACTGGTGCAAGTGTTCCAGCTATGTTGGGCCACTTGAATCCATTAAATCTGCCGGTTTGCAACCGGTAATCATAATAATATTTTTGTAGAAGTTGCCTGAGAGTGGGGTATTTCAAAAGGTTTATACTTTACACTCCATTTAATTGTGATTAATCAATACGGAACATGTCTCGTTTTGATCAGGTGAGAAGTATAAACAGCATATAAAGGGTGCTAACTCGGCTCTTTATTTCATTTCTAAATTTCAAATGTGAGATTAGCTTAAGGAACTTTTCTCTTTTCCCTCCCAACAATGGAAATCATAAGTCAGATATCTCCATACCCGACGCTTTATTATCGATTTCTTACCTTTACAGAAACAATATAATTATGAAAGCGTTTTTAGGAACAGGGCTTCTGGGCTCTGGTTTTGTACAGGCATTACTCGAAAAAGGGGAAAAAGTACACATTTGGAACAGAACGCGATCGAAGGCTGAAAAGCTCATGGAATCAGGTGCGCAGGTTTTTGACACACCCGCAGAGGCGGTGAAGGACGCGGATACCATTCATCTGGCCTTAAAGGATGATGAATCGGTAAATGAAGTGATGAACCAGGCGACGGCAGGGTTCAAGCCCGGTGCGATTATTATTGATCATACAACCACCTCGGTAGAAGGGGCAATAGAGAGAACCAAAGCATGGCAGAAAAATGGAATCAGATACCAGCATGCACCCGTGTTAATGGGGCCAAAGAATGCCAGAGAAAGCACCGGTTTTATGCTTGTTTCGGGCGATCAGGAACTGATAAATAAATTAACGCCAACTCTTTCGGCGATGACCGGCAAGCTGATGAATCTGGGCGAAGAGGTAGGTAAGGCGGCTGCTATGAAGTTGTCAGCCAATCTGTATTTAATCGGATTGAATGGTACGGTTAGCGACAACATGGCTTTCAATAAAGCTACAGGAATTACAAACAGTGAGTTCTTAACCCTGCTGCAAGACTGGAATCCGGGCGTAGCCGTTAGCGGCAGATTCAAAATAGTGGAAGCCGGAAATTTTGACCAGCCTTCATGGGAATTGTCCATGGCCAGAAAAGATGCCGGTTTAATGGTTAAAGAAGCCGATAATGCCGGCATTACCCTAACCGTTATTCCAGCCATTATCGAAAAAATGGATAGACTAATCGATGCCGGAGAGGGAAAGAAAGACTGGAGTATCATCGCTAAAATACCGGAGTAAGTACATCTGAACAATCAACCGTAAATGACGGCTGAGATAAAAATTGTGACGGTCAGACAGAAGGTACATCTTTTTGGTGATCCAGAATGAAGCGGATAATATCATCGAGTGGTATTCCTGCCCTTTCGCTTGCATCCTTAATATCTTCGCGCGATACATTTGCAGCAAAATATTTCTCTTTCAGCCTTTTCTTCACGCCTTTTAGCTCCATTCCCTCGTACCCCGTTGGCCGCATTAGGGAGTAGGCATGTATCAGGCCCGAAAGTTCGTCAAAAGCGTAAAGCATCTTGTCCATCCTGGTCACCGGTTCTACGTCAAAGTGTGCCGGACCATGAGAGGCAATGGCATGTATAATTTCAGGATCGATATCTCTTGCTTCCAGTTCTTCAACAATTTTTTTGCAATGCAGATCGGGCCACTGATCCCAATCGGCATCATGCAGCAGCCCAGCCAGGTACCAGCGATGTTGATCTGCTTCTCCGGCATCCTCTTTCTCCCGTGCCCACATCTTCATCAGGTGTGCTACCTGAAACATGTGAAGTTTTAGTTTTGGATTGAGCACCCACTGATCAAGCAAATCAAGTGCTTCTTTTTCCGTCAACACATTTCCTGCATTTTTCGGATTGCCAAATTCACTACGACCGATAATCAATGACATGAGAGAGAATTTTTCAGGATGACAAATTAATATTCAAGATGCTTCGGGTACCGCGGAAAAGGAATAACGTCGCGTATGTTTGTCATGCCCGTAACAAACTGAATCATTCTTTCGAAGCCGAGTCCAAATCCTGCATGCGGCACGGTACCATACCTGCGGGTATCAAGATACCATTGCATTTCGTTGACCGGTATATTCATTTCTTTCATTCTGTTTTCCAGCACTTCCAGCCTTTCTTCTCTTTGCGAACCGCCTACAATTTCACCAATGCCGGGTGCAAGGATGTCCATGGCTGCCACGGTTTTTCCATCGTCGTTTACACGCATATAAAAAGCCTTGATGTCTTTGGGATAATTATAAAGAATAACAGGCTTCTTAAAATGTTTTTCTACCAGATACCGTTCGTGCTCGCTTTGTAAATCGATGCCCCACTCATTGACCGGGTATTTGAATTTCTTCTTTTTATTATGATTCGAATTCTTTAAAATATCAATGGCCTCTGTGTAAGTTATTCTTTCAAAATCGTTGTCTAAAACCAATTGCAGTTTTTCCATCAGACCCATTCCACTGCGTTCGTTCTGCGGTTTTTGTTTTTCTTCTTCCTCTAATCTCTTTGTCAGAAACTCCATATCCTCCGGGCAGTTTTCCAGAGCATGACGAATGATATATTTAATGAAATCTTCGGCCAGATTCATATTATCTTCCAGGTCATAAAAAGCCATCTCCGGTTCTATCATCCAAAACTCGGCAAGGTGCCTGGCGGTGTTGCTGTTTTCGGCCCTGAATGTAGGACCGAAGGTATAAATATCACCAAGGGCTGTGGCCGCAAGTTCGCCCTCAAGCTGCCCGCTGACGGTAAGGTTTGCCGGCCTGCCGAAAAAATCTTCTTTATAATCAACCTTACCATCGGCCGTCATTGGCACATTATCCAGATCGAAATTGGTAACATGAAAAGTTTCTCCCGCTCCTTCTGCATCCGATGCTGTGATGATGGGCGTGTGCATATAAATAAACCCGCGTTCATTAAAAAATTTGTGGATGGCAAAAGCCAATGAATTCCTGACGCGGAAAACCGATGCAAAGGTGTTGGTACGAAAGCGCAGGTGAGCAATTTCGCGCAAAAACTCAAGACTGTGTTTCTTAGGCTGCAGCGGATATTTTTCTGCATCACTGTCTCCCAATATCTGAATGGTGTCAGCTACCAACTCCACACGCTGGCCTTTGCCGGGCGACTCAGTCAATTTTCCTTTTACGCTTAGCGAGGCGCTTGTAGTTATTCTTTTCAGATCCTCATCAGTCAATTTTCCCAAAGGCACTACCACTTGAAGATTTGTATTGGTGCTGCCATCATTTAGCGCAATAAACTGATTGTTTCTGAAGGTGCGCACCCAACCCATGACTGTTATTTCTTGCCCCGGTTCACCCGATTTTAATACCTCCTGAATTTTAATCCTTGATTTTAACATCCTTGTTTTTTAAGGCTGCAAATATAATCAAGTTAATAAAGAGGTATAAGGAAACAATAACATCAATCTTTCTGCCGTTAGAAATTTTTAAAGGATTTTAAAAAAAAATATAGAAATAAAAAAACAGGTTTATCAAAATTGATGTAATATTGCACCTGAAAAGCGGGCTGATTTACACCACATCACACCTGTACAAATCCATTCTACAACATAATCGTATCAAATTTTTTGAATTTCAACGGGGTTTTTGACTACTAATAACTATATAGTTCTATCTTATGTATGATATTTTACAACTGAACGAAATGATCGTCCCTGAACTTCTTGATATTGCTGAACAGCAGAATATCGAAGGCGTTAAAGATTTGCCGAAGCAGGAACTGATCGATAAAATTCTTGACAGCCAGGCTTCCTCTAAAAATGAGGAGAAAAAACAGGAGAGTGCTAAGCCCAAAAGGAAAAGGATAGTTAAAAAAGCTGAGCCGGCACACCCCACTTCCAAAGGGGAACAGGAAGAAGAGAATCACTCTGACGAAAAAGAAGGGGAAGGAAACAAAGGCAAAAACCCTACAGAGAAGAGAAAGACGGCAAAGAAGACAACAGCCGAAAAGAAGCCCGTGAAAACAAAAGATCAGAAAGAGGAGTCTCAGGAGGAGGAAGAAAAAGAACCGGAAGTTCTTGAAGACCCAAAGGTAATAGCGCCTTCATTACTTGAAATGCTGAAGGATGATGAAGAGGTGAATCTGGAATTGCCCGAAGAAATAGAACAGGCCGAAAGAGAACAACAACACACACATAGCAGCTCCAGGCATTCTTCAAAGAAAGAATCGAACTTCAACCTTGAATTTGATGGAATAATTCAGGCGGAAGGTGTATTGGAAATGATGCCTGATGGGTATGGTTTTTTAAGAAGCAGCGACTATAACTATTTATCATCGCCTGATGATGTATATGTATCGCCCAGCCAGATAAAACTGTTCGGATTAAAAACCGGTGATACCGTAAACGGAACCGTAAGGCCGCCCAAGGAAGGGGAAAAATATTTTGCCCTGCTTAAGGTTGATAATATCAATGGTAAGAGGCCGGATGAGGTGCGCGACAGGGTACCATTCGATTATCTGACCCCCTTGTTTCCGTACGAAAAACTCAATTTATTTACCACGCCATCCAATATGAGTACCCGGATAATGGATCTGTTTACTCCGATCGGAAAAGGCCAGCGTGGATTAATTGTAGCCCAGCCTAAAACCGGTAAAACAATGTTGTTGAAAGAAGTAGCTAATGCTATCGCTTCCAACCATCCTGAATGTTACCTGATGATAGTGCTGGTAGATGAGCGCCCGGAAGAGGTTACCGATATGGAGCGTAGTGTGAAGGCAGAGGTTATTGCTTCTACCTTTGATGAACCGGCCGAAAAACACGTAAAGGTGAGCACCATGGCACTGCAGAAAGCCAAGCGTTTGGTAGAATGCGGGCACGATGTGGTTATCCTACTTGACAGTATTACCCGGTTGGCCCGGGCACATAATACTGTGTCACCTGCAAGCGGTAAAGTGCTTTCGGGCGGTGTGGAAGCCAATGCGATGCAAAAGCCCAAACAATTCTTTGGAGCTGCGCGTAAAATAGAACATGGCGGAAGCCTTACCATTATCGCCACGGCACTGGTAGATACCGGTAGTAAGATGGATGAAGTAATCTTTGAAGAATTTAAAGGTACCTGTAACATGGAACTACAACTCGATCGCCGACTCAGCAACAGGAGAATATTCCCGGCAATCGACATCATTTCTTCATCTACCCGTCGGGATGATTTGTTGGTGGATAAGGAGGTGCTTCAGCGGATGTGGGTACTCAGAAATCATATTGCCGATATGAATCCGGAAGAAGCCATTAACATGCTTCTGAAGAATATGAAGGGTACGAAAGACAATGCCGAGTTTTTATCCAGTATGAATGGTTAATTTTAAAAAATAAAAGATATAAAACGCCACTGCCATGCAGTGGTTTTTTGATTATGCCTGTCCGTAAACTCGATATCGAAGATTTTTTACTTAAGAGCAAGGGTCATGCGTTGCTTGATGTCAGAAGCCCAAAGGAGTATGAAAAAGCACATATACCGGGGGCCGCTTCTCTTCCTTTATTTAACGATGAAGAAAGGGCTGTAATCGGAACATTGTATAAACAGGAGGGAAGAGAAAAAGCTGTGAAGGCAGGCCTCGATTTCTTTTCAGGCAGGATGAAGGAGATAGAATCGCAGGCTATGCAAATTTTTTCGGAGATGGGAGGAAAAGGCGAGCCCGTGTTTTTTGTTCATTGCTGGCGCGGCGGCATGCGGAGTGGGGCGGTGGCCTGGCTGTTGGGGTTGTTTGGATACAAAGTGTTTGTTCTTTCTGATGGTTATAAGGCTTTTAGGAGATGGGCTTTGGCGCAATTCGAAAAAGAAGTTGATTTAAGAATTTTGGGCGGCTATACCGGCTCGGGAAAAACGGAGGTTTTAGAAGAACTTAAAAATCAAAACAGAAAGGTTATCGATCTGGAACGATTGGCCTGCCATAAGGGTTCTGCCTTTGGCGCACTGGGCATGCCATGTCAGCCTTCGCAGGAAATGTTTGAGAATTTGCTTGCCATAGAATTATGGAATAATGAACAGATTGCATCCACAGAAGGCGTATGGATGGAAGACGAAAGCAGGCATATTGGAAAGTTATTTATTCCGAATTCATTGTGGAATCAGATGCGAAGAAGCCCGGTTTATTTTTTAGATATACCCCTTCAGGAAAGATTAGAGCATATCATGAAAGGGTACGGTAAGTTTGATAAGGAATCACTGATTGGATCCGTTAGGAAAATTACAAAAAGGCTGGGCGGCTTGAATACGAAAAAAGCCATTGATTTTATTGAAGAGAATAATGTGAAAGCAGCGTTCGAAATACTACTTGAATATTATGATAAAATGTATGAGCATTCACTTGTTCTGCATAAAGAAAACAACATTGTGCTGCATAAAATAAGCACGCCAAACGTTGATATAAACAATGCCTGCCTATTGTAGGCTGATTGTCTGCTATGCGGACATGTAAAATCATTTTATCAGACGAGAAGTACTTAATTATTTAATTGGTTATGAAATACCGGTTTTTCTTTTTTATTTTTTTACTGTTCATCAATGCTTCCTCCGGATTATTGGCTCAGGAAAAGTTTGATGTAACAGGGGTATGGACCGGTAGGATATTTAATGACAGCACCCGTCAATTCCTTCCGTTTGAATTGGCTATCAGCCAAAAAAACGGAGTTTTATCAGGGTATAGTTACACCGTATTTACCATTGATAGTGTGGAAAATATAGGTGTGAAAGAAATAACCATCAAGCTGCAGGACGGAAAATATATTATCCGGGATAAAAAACTGATCGATAATAACTACGCCACCAAACCGGCTAAGGGTGTATATACTACTTTGGAACTCCGCCAGGAAGATTCAGATACCGCCGATATCTTATCGGGGATATGGTTTACCAATAAGACCAAACTTTATTATCCTCTTTCCGGTACGGCCTTTCTCAGTAGGAAAAAGAGAATTCAGGAGTCGGCCATTATGCCGAAGTTGACAGCTCTCGGGCTTGCTAACAGCCTTTCATTTGTGACGGTTAATCATGGATATGATGATGAAGTGACGGTCACAAGGAAGAGAAGTGATGGCAAATCAGACAAGGACATGATTACGATTGTAGAGCCTGAGCTGGTGATAGAAATTCCGCAAAAAAAGGACACCGCAAAAAGCATCAGCCTGGGAGATTTAAAGTCGCTCGAATCACTGCTTGACTCCGTAAAACCACAGACTGAAAAGGAGTTGCTGCGGGGGAATTCAGTTTCTGCAGAAACAAAAAAGTCGGATTCTGTTTTGTCTGTGGCCGGCAAAGAACCTGGCGATCAAAAGGATAAAAAGGATGAAAAGGTTACCGTGGGGATAGCTGTAAAAGGGGCAAAGCCGGAAGAATTAAATCAGTCTGAAAAAACAAAAGGTTTGCCTTCTGAAAAGTCTCAGGCCATAACAAAAAATCAATCCGGGAAAAAAGAAATTGCGAACCTTACCGAGCCGCCAAAAGACCTGGCAAACCGAAGGGTTGAAACCATCCGATCCGTTCAGCTTGTGGGCGATAGCATTGTTCTGTCCCTTTTTGATAATGGTACAATCGATGGCGATACAGTAAGCGTTTTATTAAACGGGCGGGTTATCGTTTCCAAGATAGGACTTCTGGCTACGGCCTACAATCACACACTCCACCTGACACCCGACATGGGCGATTCGATAAAGTTAATTTTGTATGCAGAAAATCTGGGTAGCATTCCGCCCAATACAGGATTGTTGGTTATCCGCGACGGGAATGTCAATCATGAAATTCGGTTTAGCGGTGATCTTAAAAATAATTCTGCCATAATTTTGCGGCGAAATAAAAAAGAATGAGTGATTCAAATGAAAATGTAATCCGGCTAACTGAATATTCGAAAGGAGCCGGTTGTGGATGTAAAATTGCCCCCAAAGCCCTGAAAGAAATTTTAGAAGGATCGTCCACAATACCCGACGGACGATTGCTGGTTGGAAACGATCATCATGATGATGCAGCGGTGTACGATCTGGGGGATGGAACAGCGCTAATTTCTACCACTGATTTTTTTATGCCCATCGTGGATGATGCAGAGGCCTTTGGCAAGGTGGCTGCTGCCAATGCCATCAGCGATGTGTTTGCGATGGGA
>JBIQMB010000003.1:0-22491 GCA_044463745.1 Chitinophagaceae bacterium
ACCACCACTTCGTCCAGCGTTCCATAACTTCTTGCCAAAATCACTGTTTTAAAATCATATCTTCTACGTGAAGAATCAAGCGTGATGGTTTTGGAAAATGTTTGGTAACCAGTAAATGAAAAATTAATGATTACTGGTACTGATAATGGCAGGCTTTTAAAATTAAACTCTCCCTGGTCATTGGTAAGTTGATAATCAATGAGGCTGGAGTCTGATTTTTTGAGTACTGTTATGGTTACTGCCGGTAGTTCATACCCCGATAGCGAATCCTTAACCACGCCTCTGGCGCTTCCGCCACTACCGCTTTCCGACGATTGACGTTGCTGTCCCAGCAGGACAATGGGAGCCAATAAGATGAATATGGAGATAAAGAATTTCACTTGTTGGTTTTTGGTTTTAAAACAATGATAACCGGGTTATCTTCGGCCTTGCCATCCTGAAAATATTTTGTCAATACAGCATTGTATCCAACGGTTTTGTTCTCATTTGATTTTTTGTTTTGAAACATCGATGCGGATGAAACGCTGCTATATAAATACTTGTCGTCATAGGCTTGAATGCCGTATCCCAGTACCGGTAGAAAATGGTTCGCACTATCGGCTGTAATCCGGTTTTGGTTAAAAAACTGCATAGACTTTTTATCAAAAATGAAATTCCTGCCACGATAATTTCGAAAGAAGTCAAGGGTGAAAAATAAATATTTTTCCATATCTATTACGTTATCCACGCCCCAGGCAAGTCCTGAATTTTTCATTTTGAAATCTTCCAATGCTGTTCTTGAAGAAAAATTTTCTTTATAAAAAGATGGTGGAATTGTATTGCCAGCGGGTAAAACGATTGAGTAAATCTCTTTTATCGAATCTGCATTCAATTCATAAATGCCGTATTGAAAAGGACGGGTGAATAGCAGCTTTGATCGATCGCCGGTTTTGAAAAATGAAATGCTCTTGGGTTCACCATAAAATATAGAAGAATTTTTCCGATTGTATGGGAAGTATGCACGCACTACGCGGTTTCCATCAGACACCTTCAACTCGTGATCTACGGCATCCGGCCATGATCGATTGGCGTAAATATAACTGTACACCCAATAGTTAGAATTAAAGATGAAGGGGTTAGCTAATGACATATCAAAATCCTTGATCACCTCTGTTTGCCATTCTTTATCGCCCGACAGATAGTAATATATCGCTTTTGTATATTTTATTGAATTGTTATTAACAGGATCATCAATCATCGCCTGAATGTTCTTCTGCGAAGGGCTGTAATTTTTATTCAATCCGGTTATGAGTAATGCATCTCGCCTCTGATCATACACGATGGTTTGAATATCGTATCTTTTGAATCTGAATTTTTTTGCAAATTTTCCGTCTTTCAGAAAAAAGTAAATTGCTTTGGTATCGGTATCATAAATTATAAAATACTTGTCGGTAACGATAAGCTGACTGATTCTGCCAAACAAACTTTCCCTCTTTGTTTCCAGCGGTACGTACTGTATCTCATCAAAAATTCTTGCTTCGGGTACGCCGGTCGCTGTACCCGGATCGAAATATAATTTTTGTGGCTGACCGAGTGATGTAAATGTCAAAAAGAATAGTGACAAGAAAATTGGAAAAATATATTTCATTAGATAACAGCTAATTATACGAAACCAACAAATTTATAAGGTATGAAACCTGTTAGACGTTAATAAAATGGAAACTCTTCAAAAAGATTTATGAGCGGTTGGAGTATTATAGAATGATTTATACTCACCACCGGTTAAACGGCTTCATTTTTATCGGTTATCAAATACAATAAAGCAAAATCCGGCCAAGGCAAGATTCTTTTGTCATCTGCTTCTCTCCCTCTTCATATCCATTAAATTACCCGACGAGAACGCTGGTTTCCGGTTTCTATACCACAATCTTTCAGGGTCGATAACACGGCTCCCCGGAAAATAAATAGTCTCTATGTCGAGTGCGAATATTATTCTCCCTGACGCTGGTAATACGGCCTTCCTGCTTCCAAAATGGGTATATTTCCTTCTGTAGGAACATATATTATCTGATTGATTTTACCAGCCTTTAGTGCTTCTCCAAATGCGCCAATGAATTCCTGCTGACGATACTCCGGGTATTTTTTGGCTGCTTCGCCCATGATTTTAATTACTTCAGCCTGTAGTAAGGCAGCTTCTTTTTCAGCACGGGCTTGTTCTATCAGTATCTGGCGCGATTGTGTAGCTTCGGCAAGTCTGGCTTTACCGGCCATTTCCTGTTGCCAGACTTTATATCTTGGTAATCCGAACATCAATCCAAGAATAACAGCAATGATTATTATGCCAACGGCCATAATGTGTTTAGGAGTCATTTGATTCGATTTCAAGGTTTTGGTATTTAAAATTTGAAGTGAAAGATAATGATTCAGGATCGATATCAGGAAAATTATTATTGTTTTTTATTTGGGATTTATTTTGCCAATTCAAGTCCGAAAAGCATTGGAGTGGAATTAACAAGCGCATGTAACAACGCTGCATAAAAAACATTGCCGGTTTTGAGGTAGGTATAGCCATAAGCCCAACCGCCAATGGCCGCCAATCCGACGAAAATTACGGAACCCGAATGAGCATGAACCAATCCAAATACAACGCTGGTTAATGCTAAAGCGGTGTAAGCCCCAAATGATTCCCATTTCTTTAATTCAAGTACGTATGCCGCACCGCAAAGTGCAAAAGTAATAGCTGCAGGAAACCATTGCATTGAGCCCTTCATCGAAAACCCAACAGCCAATGAAAGTAGAATCAGAAGAATAGTGCCCCATCGCAAAAAGACTTTCCAATTGCCTCCCTCTGCTATGCGGCGCGCCAGCATGTTTTGGAGTAAACCACGGAAAACCAGCTCTTCAAACAAAGCTGTATGTAACAGAATGGACAAAAATTTTCTGGCTGTATTCATGGATAGAAAATCATTTGCCTCTGGGTCTCCTTTAAATTTTATAAAGTCAATAGGGTATGCAATAAGGATAACAGTCCCGTAAAATATAGCCCAGACCCAAAGCACAGTCCACAATTTTTTCAATTTAAAGACGGGATAAAAACCGACATCTTGAATATTTCTGACGATTACAAATGCAAAAACTGCAACGAGCATTACGGATATCCGGTAAACGGAATCAAATCCTCCACCATAAAAAGGAAGCTCGCCAGTAGGCTGTACCTTGACTAAGGTGATGGGAAAAATGAATAAGAAGAGAATGGTGAAATCGAACCAGCCTATTTTACGATTACTATCTTTTAAGTTCAGAAAGGCAAGTATGGGAAAAAAGAGCAGATAGGGCACTAAAAAAAGGGTGTTTTGAAAAGGATTCTGCCCATTTAACCCCACATAAATGAAATACAAAAAAGTTAATGCAAGCGGGAAAAGGAGGCTAATTCGGGAGTCTTTTATTATTCTGCTTCTTATCAGTTTTGCAATCTCCGGTTTGCCGATAGAAAACAATAAAAAATAAAGAATGAAAAAAAACGGTAGTGCTAACAGTATGTCTTTAGTTTCCTGTTTTACGCTCGTAATTGCACAAAAAACGAGCGTAAGCAAAAGCGTGTAAACAAAACTTTTGATTATTGGTCTCTTAACAGTAGAGAGGTTGACCATATAAATTATGCAGTTAAATTTTCGGAGGAATTCTCAAAAATACCGCAATTCTATTTAAAAACGCAGGCTTACCAGCTTCTGTCCATATCAAAATTCTCCAATTCCTTAGCTACCGCATTTAAGAAAGTAGATCCAAGCGCACCGTCGATAATACGATGATCATAACTGAGCGACATGTACATCATATGGCGGATGGCTATGCTGTCTCCCTGATCTGTTTCTATTACAACCGGTCTTTTCTTAATAGCTCCTGTAGCGAGTATGGCTACCTGAGGTTGATTAATAATAGGTGTGCCCATAATGCTTCCGAATGTTCCTACGTTGGTAAGCGTAAAGGTTCCATCTGAAGTGTCGTCGGGCTTCAGTTTGTTATTGCGCGCTGCATTAGCCAGATAGTTGACACGTTTGGTAATGCCGGTCAGGTTTAATTGATCGGCATTCTTGATAACCGGAACAATCAGGTTACCGGTAGGCATAGCTGTTGCCATGCCAATGTTGATGTCTTTTTTTATAACAATTTTATCCCCATCCACACTACTATTCAGCCACGGATATTTTTTGATAGATTTAATAACAGCTTCAATAAACAGGGGTGTGAAGGTCAGCTTTTCCCCTTCTCTTTTTTCGAATTCTTTTTTAATTTTTTCGCGCCACAAAACCATATGTGTTACATCGCACTCTACAAAACTGGTCACATGGGCACTGGTGTTCTGGCTGTCGATCATATGCTTTGCAATCATCTTACGCATGCGATCCATTTCCACAATTTCTACATTACCGGAATAGCTTACAGGGGTGGGAACCTGTTGTTGCTGTTGAACGGCAATTTGTCTATCCGCAACTTTTGATTCCGGTTGTGTTGTACGCGCTTCTTGTGAGGGCGCTTGTGTACGGTGTTTAAGGTAGTTCAGAATATCTTTTTTACTTACTCTTCCGTCCTGTCCTGTTCCTTCAATTTTTTCCAGTTCGGCCATCGGTATTCCTTCGCTTGCAGCTATATTTAAAACAAGGGGCGAATAGAATCGAACGGCGTTTCCGGTTTGGCGGGGCGATTGTTTCTCTTCAGGGGTATAAGGTACCTCTTCTACAATGTCAGCGTCCTCATGTTGTGCTTGTGCTGTTGTGAGTTTTTCTTCTGATGAAACCGATTCTTCTCCATTTCCGGATTTTATTCTTGCAATGACTGCTCCCACCGGAACTACATCATTTTCTTTAAAAAGTATTTCAGAGATGATACCGTCTGCAGTGGAGGGCACTTCGCTGTCAACCTTATCTGTGGCTATATCCAGTACAGTTTCATCCATCTCTACTTTATCTCCGGGCTGTTTGTGCCATTTCAGGATAGTGGCTTCAACAATACTTTCACCAAGTCTGGGCATAACCAAATCGACCATACTCATAAAATTCATTTTTTTGCGTCGTCAAAAATAGGAAATAATTATGGCTTATCCATTTCTTCTGCACTTAAGGTATTGGTAATTGAGTGCCGATTTATAAAAAATTTCCCCTTTCGGAATCACAATATTTCCAGATAATTAATCCTTGTAAACGTTTATAACTCGGAATAATATAAACAATTGAATAGGCCTTTATTTTGAAAGCAGTTGGTTTCGCTTAATCAGTGTATATCATGTTTGGTTTTATAAAGAAAATGCTCAGTCAGGCGAATCGGAAAAAATATTATTTAAATTTGCCGGGTCGTGAAATACATCCTGTTATTTATATTTCTTTGGCCAAATGCTGACTTTTCTACGTCCTTATCCATTAGCCATCAACAACTTTTTAAGGTAAAAAAAGTGGTGGATGGGGATACTTTTTGGGTTGAAGATGGTTCCAAAAAAGGATTGAAAATTAGGCTCATTGGTGTGGATGCTCCTGAAAGTCGTAATGCTTTTAGAAAAAAGAAAGAACCGTTTGGGGAAGCATCCAAACAGTATCTGATAAATCTGATCGGTGGTAAAAGGGTAAGATTGAAATACGATGTAAGCAGATATGATCGCTATGGTCGTACACTGGCGTATGCCTGGCTTGAAGATGGCACCTTCATTAACGCTAAACTATTACAAGACGGATATGCCGTGGTGATGACCGTGCCTCCGAACATAAAATATGCTGATTACTTCTTAAAACTTCAACGCAAAGCACGCCGGGCTAATCGGGGTTTATGGAAGAATTAATGATAGCACAGGGCTGAGGAAAATGTTATTTTCCGGTGAGTGACTGAAGCTCTTTCCTTAGTGAACGGATATAACGATCGTCAGTGTTGCCGTCACTAAAAATTTCTGAAACAGAAAGCTGTTCGCCGTAGTACTTTTCATTGGCTGTATTATCAACTGTAATAGCTGACCCGGTAAGGCTGATGCCCGCAAATAATCCCTTACTTTTAGAATAAGAATAAACTTCAGCTTCAAATTTATAATCGGTTGTAGCCGTTGAATTCCGTCCTATGGGTCCGGCGGTAGCGGATATATCGCCTCCAAGGGTAAAAGTTCCTTCTCCGATATCTTCCAGTGTTTCTTTGTGTTTGAAAATTAACACAAGGTCCACTGATTGGATGCCGGCTTGAAAACCTACGCCACCCCCGGTTATTGTCACAAAAACCGGATCGCTCCAGCTACCATCCTCATTCTTTACCATGGCTACACCTCTACCTCTTTTTCCTGCAAGAACAAATCCGGCATTGATCATTTTTGGAACAATGATTATGCCTCTGCTTATTTGTAAAAGTTCGTGTGGGATGCTCTCTTCAAGGTTTCCAAAGTCTTTGATGACCTGAACCGCTTTTTCCAGTCTTTCCTCCTCTTTATTTTGAGCAGAAGCCTGAAAAGAAAATGACGTAAATAAAACGAGCAAAAAAATCAATGGAGAATATTTCATGTTTAATAAATTGATCAGGTTAAAGACTGGTTCAAAAACCAGGCCAGCGCAAACATAAAAAAGCCGCAAGATTATTGCGGCTTTAAAGATTTTATTTCAGGAAAAATTATGATTACTCAGCGGACTCTTCCTGAGTTCCGGCTTCAGAAGTGGTTTCTTCCTTGGTTTCAACTTCGGCTGCCTCTGGCTTAGCAGCAGGTTGCTCTTTCTTTACGAAAGCAGGTCTTGCTGCGGCTTTGGCTTTTTTGTGTTTTTCCTGTCTTTTGGCAAAATCAGCATCATGCTCCTCGCTCCATTTGGTAAACTTTTGCATAGCAGTTGCCTCATCAAACAGGCCTAAGGATACACCACGTAGCAAGTGCTTCAGGTATAACACTCCTTTGAAACTCAGTATACGGCGAACAGTATCTGTTGGTTGAGCACCTTTGTGCAACCATTCCAGCGCCTTCTGGCGGTCAATCTGGATAGTAGCAGGTACGGTCAGCGGATTGTAAGTTCCAAGTTTTTGAATGAATTTTCCGTCTCTGGGACTTCTGGCATCTGCAACAACAATAAAATAAAATGGCCTTTTTTTGGAGCCATGACGTTGCAATCTCATTTTTACAGCCATAAAAAATAGAAATTTTTTTGGGTGATTAAATCGGGTTATTAATAAAGGACGGCGAAGATAACGTTCGCTGAGGAAATATACAAAAGTTTATTTTATTTCTCAAAATATGATATGCTGAACTACTCATTTGAGAGCATTTTAGCACCCGGAATTAACATGATTTTTATATAGGGTACTTCGCTTAGGGCATTCAAAAAAATTAAGAAGTTTTCACTTCGATTTTGCGCGCTCTGATTTTTTCATCAATAAAATTTCGGGCAAACGTCAATGCATGAACTGCCGTGCCTTCAATATTTCGTTGTCGGTCAAAGCGTAGATGCAGTTTCCTGGTCCTGATCTCAGTTGAGTTTCCTACCGCAATCCATACTGTTCCCACAGGTTTTTCTTCGCTTCCTCCTCCCGGACCCATAACACCCGAAACAGCAATGCCATAAGTTGTTTTCATTTTTTTTAATAATCCGTGAAGCATTTCTATTACTACCTGTTCACTTACAGCACCATGTTTTTTTAGGGTGGATGATTTTACACCCAACTCTTTTTCTTTTACTTTATTAGAATAGCTGATGATGCTACCGGGATAATAGGCGGATGACCCGGGAACAGAGGTAATCATGGAAGCAATAGCACCTCCCGTGCAACTCTCGGCGGTAGATATAGACTGCTTAGCAGGTTTTAACAAAGTACTGATTTCCATTTCAGGTGGAATGTCATTGGGTTTTGCCAGGTAAACTTTGACCAGCCTCTTTAATGTACTGAAAGACTTTTTTGTCTCGTTCTCTTCTTCTTTGCTAAAAACTGTTGATGTAAGCCTTAGCCTTAATCCTCCTGGTCCGGGCAGGTAAGCTAATTGCGTAGTGCGGGGAATGTTTTTTTCGAATGAAGATAAAATGGCTGCCAGTTCACTCTCACCAATTCCTGTAGTCACGAGGGTTTGGTGTATAATCTTCGGTAGTTGAAATCGAAGTTTCAACCATGGAATGAGATCCGTGACTATCCCTTCCATTTCAAAAGGCACACCCGCCATACTGATAATGTATGAACGATCTTTTTCAAAAATCATGCATGGAGCCGATCCTCTTTTGTTTACGAGCACCTCACATTTGGCCGGCACCCTTGCTTGCTGGAGATTTACTTTTGAAGGCTGTTTATGATAAACTTGTTCATACAAATGGTAGATGTTTTGTAGCGAGGGTTGATTTACAACCATTTTGGATTTAAAATATTTCGCGAGCGTTTGCCTCGTTATATCGTCGGAAGTAGGACCCAGGCCGCCGGTCATAATTATAACATCTACATTACCTGTCTCCGAATCCAGAGCTCGTATAATCTCTGAAGGCATATCCGAAACAGCAATTCTTCTTTGGATTAAAATGCCTGCGTTATTCATTGCACGTGCAATGAATGTGCTGTTTGTATCAATGACCTGTCCTATGAGCAGCTCATCTCCAATGGTAATTATGGTTGCCGTAATTCTTTTTCGCATAATACAAAAATAAAAAATCATTATTTCAGATAAAAAGAAGCATCCAAAAAATAATTCAATCTTTGCAAAAAATAATCGTGAGAAAGTATCTGATCATTCTTTTTGTTTTTACAACCACTACATCATTTGGACAAAGCCTTCAGGCAGCTATTCAGTCTGCTTACCAAAAATTTATTTCTCAGAAAGAGTATAAGTATGCAACTGTTAGTTTGATGGTTCAGGATATTTCGACCGGCAATGTTGTTTTTCGCACCAATGACCAGATAGGACTTGCTCCTGCGAGTACTCAAAAAGTTATTACGGCAGCTACGGCCTATCAATTATTGGGCAAGGATTTCAGATATGAAACAACTGTAGGTTACACAGGTAATATTAACGATGGTGTATTGAATGGAAATCTTATTATCAGGGGTAGCGGCGATCCTACACTGGGAAGCTGGCGATATAGTTCGACAAAAGAAGAGGGCGTAATTAACGCAATCATCGTTGCCATCCGGCAATCCGGAATCCGTGAAATTAATGGAAGGGTGCTGATTGATGAATCCGCTTTCGATGATGAAGTTATTCCTAACGGATGGGTTTGGCAGGATATCGGCAACTACTATGGAGCAGGTGCGACGGGACTAAACTGGCGCGAAAACCAGTACGATCTTTTTCTTAGATCTGGCAGTGACCTTGGTTCTGTTGTGTCAATCGCCGGAACTAAACCTTCCTACATTTCGGGATTAAAACTGGAGTCAAAACTCGCGGCTGCCAAAGCCGGTTCGGGCGATAATGCTTA
Organism: Chitinophagaceae bacterium; assembly: GCA_044463745.1. Classification (GTDB taxonomy): domain Bacteria; phylum Bacteroidota; class Bacteroidia; order Chitinophagales; family Chitinophagaceae; genus Ginsengibacter. Next base: position 9,381 of record JBIQMB010000003.1, read on the forward strand.
TATCTATTTACCACTATTTTCCTCTACCGGATTTGTAAGAGGTACAATTCCTGTGAATGAATCTAAATTTACGATTTCAGGGTCGATGCCCGATCCGGGAAATCAATTGGCTCTTACAATTGAATCCATATTGAAAAAGCAAACCATGAAAGAAATTGAAAAAAATTATCCGGCTGATACAAAAAATTCAAGCGTTGCAACGACTATCCTGACGCTTCAATCTCCGCCATTGGATAGTATTTGTTATTGGTTTTTACAAAAAAGTGTAAACTTATATGGTGAAGCACTGCTCAAAACTCTTGGTCATAAATTTGGAAAATCCGGGTCAACATCTGAAGGCTTGAAGGTTGTTAATGATTTTTGGGCCAGGCAGGGAATTGAAAAAGAGGCATTAAGAATGATTGATGGTAGCGGACTTTCGCCTCAAAACAGGATTAACACCGATGTTTTGGTTCGTGTTCTCTTATTTGCACGTAAGCAATCCTGGTTCGATTTGTTTTACAGGGATTTACCGTTATACAATGGAATGAAAATGAAGAGTGGTTCAATTGGGGGTGTAATTTCCTATACAGGATTTCACAGAAGCAATAAAGGAAATTTTGTTTTTGCAGTCATTGTAAATAATTATTCCGGAGGAGGGAGCCAAACGAGACGGAAAATTTGGGAAATGCTTGATGTTTTAAAGTAGCGAAAGAGTATAACAGTAACTTGGTAGATTGTTTTACTTGCTGATCTCAGCCTTCACCTTTCTTACGAAAGATTCGCTGACACTGACGAGTTCGGCAATTTTTTTAATAGAAAAATCGGTGTTGAGTAACAGGTTTCGCACAAAATCACTATTTCTCTCTTGGATCCCTTTTTCTCTTCCTTTGAGGATTCCCTTCTCCATTCCCTTCTCCATTCCTTTTTTCATCCCCTTTTCTATATAAATTTCCAGTGTATTCATAACTTTTTCTTTTAGCGGTTTGGGTAACGAATTTAATACTTTTTCTTCAATTCTTCCACGGCTATATAAATAAACAATAAACGCTTTGGTGAGGCCTTTATCTTCATTGGAAGCCAGAATTATTAGCTTTCCAGCGTTCGCACTTATCCACTTTTTATCCATGCTATGTTTTAAAGCCAGGAATGAAGCGACAAGAAACTTATTATTTAGGTTCTCAATTTGCCTGTCAGTAAGTGCTCCCAGGTTATTATACACGTATTCAAAATCCGGCAAGAATTTTTTGAGTTCAGGATTAAGATCTTTAAAAAGATCTGTCAACTTATTGTACTCCCATTTTTCTTTTCCATGGTAAAGTAAAATAGGAATAATCATGGACAAAGGTTCATTATTTCGTATTTGATTTTGCCACGCTGAAAAAAGATAACTGCCTATTTGTATCGTCGAATATTTATCTGGATGACTTTTGTGTTCCAGCAGAAAACAAATTTTTATATAAGATTCTCCTCCTTTCAGTTTACATGAATACACAATGTCTGATAGCGTCTTTTTTAACTCATCTGAAAGGTACGATGCCGATTCCTGCTTCAAAGACGAGAAGTCGATGAGGACAGTAATATAGGCAGGCAGGAAAGACTTAAAATATTCAATAGCTAATTTCTTATCAGAAAAAATGCGTCTGATAAAATCATCATGTGTTGGAATAACTGCTTTCATAAAGTGAAACTATGAAATATATTTATCATAGATAAGAAGTGCACAATAATTCGAGAATTAGGCAATGAAATCAAAGAATAAAAGCACTTGTAACGTTTAGCCATTTTATACCACAAAGGGTAAATGAAATAAAAATAATTCTTTCTGTTTAACAAAAACTTACGCTTTACTTATTAATCCTTGCCTGTAAAAAAAGCTCTGATGGAATGAAGGCGGCTGTAAAATCCGACTTGCAAATAATTATGAAAAATAAAATTCTACTATTCATCTCAATGCTTTTTTCAGTAACTCTTTTTGCTCAGGAAGCTAAAGTAGGAGTTAGTGCGGGTATGATATCTTCCGGAATTCGTGGTGATGCTTCTCAAAGTTTGAATCAACTTCTGGATAAAACCAATGGAATTGTGATGACATCCGACCGCACCGGATTCTTTGCCGGACTTGATATAAGCATTCCTTTATCAGATAATTTTGAGGTAGGTTCAGGGCTTTATTATTCTCAAAAAGGTTATGATCTTAAGGGAGACTTTAGTGTGAAGGGACTTGAATTCTTAGGTGCAGGTGCAAAGGCTGGATTAAAAACGCAGTATATTGATTTGCCTTTATTGTTAACAGCCAATATCAATGGGTTAAAGGTTTTTGCTGGGCCACAGGTTTCATATCTCACACGGGCCGATCTTAAAACCACAGCGGGAATTTTTGGTGTTAATCTCTTAAATAAAACAATAGATGCTACCAGTCAATTTAACCGCTGGGATGCTGCGCTAACGGGTGGTATCGGATATGCTTTTGCCAATGGAGTGAGCATTAAAGCCTCCTATGACTATGGTTTAATGAAAATTGATTCCAGAGAAAGCGTCAATGCATATAATAGGGGAATCAGATTGGGAATTGGCTTCAGCTTTTAAATTGATTTTTTTATTTAATGGCCTCGTTAAGCTATGAAGAAGTAATCTCTTACCTATCCGGCCTGAAAGAAATATTCAGTTTCCGATTTTCCTGCTGCCGATTGAAACTGATTTATGGTACCTTAAACTCTACTGTTGTTTTTGAAAGATTCTTTATTCTCGGATAAAATTTCAGACGGCTCAATGAACATATCCCTCATAATTATTTTTTATGAGGGATATTTGTAACATTCTTAATCTATTTATTTATGAGTCGTCCTTTTTTTTCTGTGGTGGTAACTACCTACAATCGGGCAAGCCTGATTATGAGAGCGCTAAAATCGTTAGTTGACCAGTCTGAAAATGACTTCGAGGCGCTGATCATTGACGACGGAAGTACAGATGATACGAAGAAAATCGTAGATACCCTGGTTAATCATGACCACAGGTTTAATTATTTTTTGCAAGAACATGCCGGCTCAACTGCCGCTAAGAATAATGGCCTCTCTCTTGCAAAAGGAGAATGGCTAACATTTCTTGATTCAGACGATGAATATGCGCTGCATCATTTAAGCCTGAGACGCAATGCTATTGAAACCAACCCCAATGTATTATTCTTTCATGGTGGGGTAAAAGTTATTGGCAATGAATACGTGCCCGATCGCTTCAATCCAAATAAGAAGATCCATCTTTCCGAATGCGTGATTGGAGGAACCTTTATCATTAAAAAAGAATTGTTGGATCAATTGGGTTTGTTTAAGGAGATGAATTTGGGAGACGATGCTGAGTTTTTTGATCGGATAAAATCATCCGGAATAACCTTTGCCAAAATTGACTCTCCGACTTATATTTATCACAGGGATGCTCCTGATTCAATGACCAATGAATGGCAGGAATCCAAATGAAGAGGATGAAATTTAAGATTATTCATTTCAAATTAAATCTCTCAAATCCTACCTTTACCACATCACCGAAAATTTTTAAAAGATGTTTCAAAAATTACCCGTTCGAATTTTATTCTTTATTTGTTTTTTATTTGTATCCGGATATTTATTCGGACAGTCAGCTAAGAACGTTCAACGTCCGAAATTAGTCGTAGGTATAGCGGTTGACCAGATGCGGTGGGATTATTTATACAGATATTATGATAGATATGAAGAAGGAGGCTTTAAAAGAATGTTGAATGAAGGTTTTTCTTGCAATAATACATTCATTAGCCATCTGCCATCATATACCGCTGTCGGTCATGCTACCATTTTCACAGGAAGTGTTCCCGCATTACATGGCATTACCGGCAATAACTGGATAGATCAGGTTACAGGCAGATCATGGTATTGTACAGAAGATACAACTGTTCAATCAGTAGGCACCAACTCCAAAAATGGAGAGATGTCGCCCAGAAACCTTTTGGTAACCACAGTAACAGATGAGCTTAGGCTTGCTTCCAATTTCAAATCAAAGGTGGTAGGCGTATCACTTAAAGACAGAGCGTCCATATTGCCAGCAGGCCACGCAGCCAATGCGGCTTTTTGGTTTGACGACAGCAATGGGCGTTTTATAACGAGTACGTATTATATGAACAAATTGCCGGATTGGGCTACAAAGTTTAATGATCGGGACGTTCCAACGCAATTGGTTTCCAAAGACTGGAACACCTTGTATCCGATAAATACTTACACCCAAAGTACCGCAGACAATGTGCGTTGGGAAGGAACTGCTAAGGGCGAAAAGGATCCGGTTTTTCCGCATAAAGCTGCTCAGTCTTATAAGATGGACAAAGGTGAAATAAGGTCAACACCTTTTGGTAACACACTGACGCTGAATTTTGCCAGAGCAGCCATTGAGGGATATGATCTGGGGAGCAGCGGTTACACAGATTTTCTGACCATAAATTTGGCTTCTACTGATTATGTAGGTCATCGTTATGGTCCAAATTCTATTGAGGTGGAGGATACTTACCTGCGACTGGATAAAGACTTCGCTGCATTTTTTTCATACATGGATGCGCGTTTAGGAAAGGGAAATTATACCGTATTCCTTTCAGCCGATCATGCCGCAGCTCATTCAATTGAATTTATGAAAGAATATAAATTGCCTGCCGATTATTATAATACAAAGGAAATCATGACGGCTTTAAAAGCCTATTTATTGGAAAATTATGGCAATGAAGATTTAATTCTAAACGACAACAATTATCATCTTGCTGTCAATAAATCATTGATCAAAAAGTTGAAATTAAATTATGAGGATGTAAAAAGAGATGCTGTGCAATTTCTCCAGACATTACCCGCAGTACAGTTTGCGGTTGACATTGAAAATCTGGGTAATTCATCTATTCCTGAACCCATTAAGATGATGATAGCTAATGGTTATAACCCCAAGCGTGCCGGAGCACTAATCATTATTCCTCCATCCGGATGGTTTAGCAGTAATGGTAAGGGTACGACTCACGGAAGCTGGAATCCTTACGATACCCACATCCCGTTGATTTTTATGGGATGGGGAATAACACATGGCAAATCATCTGCCACCTATCACATGACTGACATTGCGCCTACAATTGCCGCATTGTTGAAAATACAAATGGGAAGTGGAAATGTAGGTAAAGTAATTACAGAGGTGGTGAAATAATTACAGAAATAGTTCAGAGATCCGGCCATAGCGCCGGATCTTTATTTGCTGATAACTTTTAATTCTGTTCGTCTGTTTTTAGCTCTTCCTTCTTCGGTTGCATTATCCGCAATCGGATCAGCCTCGCCTTTTCCGATGAAAGATAATCGATCAGATTTTATACCTTGTTCTGTAAGGTAATTAACAACGGCTACAGCCCTGCCTTTGCTCAGAGCCAGGTTGTCTGCCGCTTTGCCAACATTATCCGTATAACCAATAATCTGAATTTTTAAAGTCGGATTTTCTATGAGTAATTCAGCAATATTATTTAGCTCAACGATCGACTCAGGCTTTAACTCAGTCTTTTTTGTATCAAAGAAGATGTTGTTCAATAAAATAGTGGCATTTACTTCAATGGGTTGTAACGCAATGTCTGCATGATACACACTATCTGGGTCGGTTTGGCTGATGTTGTAATTCTGAGAATAAAATAGATATCCTTTTCTTCTTACCGTAAATGCATAGTCTTTTCCAACCGGAAGGGTTACTAAAAATTCTCCGTCTTCATCTGTTTGAAGTTTGCTTACGGAATTTCCTGATTGCAATTCGGTTAGCTCTAACAAAGAAGGCAGCCCTTCCAAAGTTTTTTTATCAAATACCTTACCCTGAACCCATAGGGTTTTTAAAGGTCTTACATTTTCGGGCAATTGAAAAGTGTAAATATCCAGACCTCCTTTACTGTCACCCCGGTCGCTGCTGTAGTAAGCTGTGTGCCCATCGGCTGCTATGAATAAACTTCCTTCATCATCGATTGTATTAATCGGATAGCCCAGATTTTCAGGCTTGCTCCACTTGCCATCCGAAGTTTTACGGCTTATAAACAAATCAGGCTTTTCGCTATAACCCGGATGGCCGTTACTGTTAAAATATAAGGTCTGGTTATCTGCATGAATGAACGGGGTGCTTTCATCACCAGCGGTGTTTATCGTTGGACCCATATTTTCCGGCTTACTCCAGTTTCCTTTTTCATCCCGGTTAGATACCCAGATATCCATGCCGCCGTAACCGCCGGGCCGATTGCTGCTAAAGTACAATTGCCGTTTATCGGGAGATAAAGAAGGGGATGACTCCCAGAATTCGCTGTTGATGTTTCTTCCCAGATTGATGGGTTGGCTCCATCCGGATTTGGTAAGATAGGATATATATAAATCGCAACTTCCTAATCCTTCAGGAAAATTACATCCGGTAAAAATCAGCCATCTTCCATCTTGTGAGATATTTTGTGCTCCTACATTAAAACTCGGATTATTTATTTTTCCGGGAAGCGGTATTGCCTTCTGCCATTTACCGTCTTCTTTCTTGCTAAAATAAAAATCTTCATGGCCTCCAATTCGTCGGGTGAATATGAGTTGGCTTCCATCAATTGTAAATGCCGGAAAGTATTCAAGGTCAGCAGTATTAATACTGTCACCAAGATTTACGGGATCAAAAACATAGTTCTTACCCCTTGTTTTTTCCATTTCTAAAGCAAACAAGTATGTTTTTTTTCTAAATTCACCCGCCTGCCTGCTGCGGTCATTTAGATCCGGAAGAGCTAAAAACCGTTCAACAGCATCGTATGCTTTTTCAAAATTTCCTGCCCCTGCCAAATTGATGGAATATGGTAATAAGTAATGTCTGGAAAAAGCGGAATCGAGTGAATATGCTTTTTCAAAATATTCTGCAGCCTCAGCATAATTTTTCGTTTCGCCTGACACGCCGGCCAGCGAGAGATAGGCTTCCACGTATCGCGGATCAATTTGAACTGCCTCCTGAAGTAGTTTTTTAGCATAAATTAAATTGCCGTTTCTGGCATTGTTATACGCCAGATTAAATAAGGTGGTTGCTTTTTTATTCACCTTGTCAGGTTTATACCACTGGCCGTAAGAGGCGAGTCCGAAGAATATTAGGAAACAAGAAAGGAGTAATTTGTTCATCCCGGGGCTTTTTGGATTGTATACGAAATTAACGCAGCAGGATAAAATATGTTGTTAATACAAAATCACGGGTATGAAAGCGAAATCAGTGATCCTCCAAGGAGTGTTTCGAACAAAAGGTTCTCAGGGGATATCAATGTACTTGTGAATTTGAAGGGAAAGCTGCCATTGAGGATTTGATTTGATGTACTCCACAATTAGCGGAGTCATCTGGTCGGCCTTGCTCCACTCCGGTTGCAAAAAGAGCAAACAATTTTTATTTACCAGGTTTCGGTACGATTCAGCCCATTCGAAATCTGATTTATTATAAACAATAATTTTTAACTCGTTTGCTTTTTGCAAAATACTGTTTACAGGCTTTTTAAATTTTTTTGGTGAAAGGCAAATCCAATCAAAATCACCGGATAATTCATGCGCACCGGAGGTTTCCAGGTTTGTCTTTAACCCATGCTCATGGAGTTTTGTTGTCAACAGTGTAAGATCATAAAGCGTTGGCTCGCCACCTGTTATTACCGCAATTTTTGCTTGTGAAGATGTAGCTTGTGAAACAATTTCATCAATGGTAAAGTGTTTGTGAGCATTCGCATCCCAGCTATCTTTAACATCACACCACACGCAACCCACATCACATCCACCCAGACGAATGAACCAGGCAGCTTTCCCCTGATGGTATCCTTCTCCCTGAATCGTGTAAAAACTCTCCACCACCGGAAGAGACTCCGTAAACTCAGTGGTGGGATTTGTAAACTTCATTTTACTCGGGGTTGTTTCGAATAAATGCATCAAAAGTATTTTGCAAAAGAGCAGCAATGGTCATCAGACCAACCCCTCCCGGAACGGGGGTTATATAGCTGCATTTTTCTTTGACGTTTTCAAAATCAACATCACCTTTTAATCTGAAACCTTTTTTGGCAGTTGGATCATCAACGCGATTAATACCCACATCAACTACGATAGCTCCATCCTTTACCATATCAGCTGTTACAAATCGCGCCCTGCCGATAGCAGCAACCAGAATGTCGGCTTGTAAACTGATTTCTTTCAGGTTTTGGGTTCGGCTGTGGCACAAGGTAACCGTTGCATTTCCATAATCTTTATTGCGGCTGAATAATAGGCTAAGGGGCGTACCTACAGTGTGACTCCGTCCAATAATGACCACATGTTTTCCTGAGGCTTTAATGCCATAATGTTTTAGCATCAAAATGATGCCCCACGGTGTAGCAGACACAAATCCGGGCAGCCCGAGAACCATGTTTCCTATATTCTGCGGATGAAATCCGTCCACATCTTTTTTGGGATCAATGGTCAATGTTACTTTGTTCTCCGAGATATGTTTGGGTAATGGAACCTGAACCAGGATACCATCTACATCTTCCCGCTCATTAAATTGCCTGATTATTTCCAAAAGCTCTTCCTCAGTGATTGATTCATCATGCGTGACGAGTGTGGATGTAATGCCGATTTCATTACAATTTTTCACTTTGGAATTTACATAAGTATGGCTGGCAGGATCATCTCCTATCAGGATGGCTACCAAATGAGGGGCGCGACGCCCGGAGCGGGTCAGAGAAGAAATTTTTTCTTTGAGATCTTCCTTTAAGGATGCGGAAGCTACTTTGCCGTCTAATAAATTCATGCTGCAAATTTAAAGGTCTTATTGCTATTAAGGACAATGAAGAAAATTCACTCTGTACTTCGCAGGCGGCTTCTGTGAGTTTGGTGCTTGCTCATTTTGTCAAAAGACTGTTTTTCGGTTTTATTTTTTATATTGCTTAACATTTCATCACCTCATCAACTGTTGCTTGTGCGAAAAATTCTAATGCTGGTTTTTCTTTTTAACATGCCTGCGGTTTTGATTGCTCAGTCGCTAAGGGTTCCTGTTTCATCAGCCTATGAATTGTTGAATACGTATTCAAAAAATTATAGTGATGCATTTTCCTTCACTTATAATTCAGCGGCATTGGCCCGGATTGAGCATTTTTCTCTTGGGGCATTTGCTGAAAATCGTTTCATGACCAAAGAGATTAATCATTACAGTGCAGTGGCGGCGGTACAAACGATCAAAGGGAATTTCGGATTTCAAGCCGACTATTTTGGGTTCACTAATTTTAATGAATATCAGTTGGGTTTGGCTTACGGCCGTTCTTTAGGGCCTAATCTCGATATCGGAGCGCAATTTAATTATTACGCTTACCGTATACCAACTTATCCATCCGGGTCGGCGGTTACTTTTCAGATTGGTGCCATTGGCCGGTTGAGTGAAGCGGTAAGCGTTGGCGTACAGGTTTACAATCCGGTAGGTGGATATCTCTCAAAAATGAACGATGAAAAATTAGCCGCCAATTATCAATTCGGAATCGGTTATGAACCTGCGGAAAATGTTATCATCAGTGCTACAGTTCAAAAAGAAGAAGGACGTGACCTGAATATTACCGGAGGAATTTTTTATCAATTTGATAAACAATTTTTTGCCCGTGCCGGTATCAGGTCTGAAAACAACGTTCCTTTCGCTGCCGCAGGAATCGCATTCAATGATCTGCGGTTAGATATTTCTGTGAGTCATCATTCCTTATTGGGTTTCAGCCCTGGGGTGATGCTGATCTATCAACCCAAAAAGAAATAAACATTATGAAGGTTTTACGATGTTTACTTATTGGGTTGTTCTTTTCAGGTTGTTTTATCGCTCAGGCGCAGGCGCAGAAAAAACCCAGGCAAAAAGAAAAGCCGGTCAAAGAAATTTCGGAAGAGATCGAGGCAAGATTGGAAGAGATGACCGCTAATAATGATGATGAAGTAACAGAAGATGAAAGCTATCTGCAGGATTTGGATTTTTTCTCAAGAAATCCGATTAATTTGAACTCAGTTGACAGAGAGACACTTGAAAGGCTTAATATTTTAAGCCCATCTCAGATCGACCATTTTTTTAGTTATCGAAATTTATTGGGCCGCCTGGTTAGTATTTATGAAATTCAGGCCATTCCGGGATGGGATGTGCTGACCATCCGAAAATTGCTGCCTTTCGTTACTGTTGCCACGCCTGAAACAGCTTCGTCGCTGGCTAAAAGATTCAAAGGTGGTGAAAGTATTTTACTGGCAAGGTACACACGAATTTTAGAAAAATCAGAAGGGTTTATAAGAGATGGAAGTGATGGCCGTTCCTACTATCCCGGTAATCCGGACAAGTATCTTTTGCGTTATAAATACCGGTTTAAGAATACGCTTCAATACGGATTGACGGCCGAAAAAGATGCCGGAGAACAATTTTTCAGAGGGCACCAAAAAGCCGGATTCGATTTTTATTCGGCACATTTTTATGCCCGAAATATTGGGGCCCTCAAAGCCATAGCGTTGGGCGATTTTGCGGTAAACTTCGGACAGGGCTTGATTCAGTGGCAAAGCCTTTCCTTTGCAGGTCCGGGAGAAGCATTATTTATTAAAAAACAAGGCGATAAGCTTCGGCCGTATGTTTCAGCGGGCGAAGTCGAATTCAATCGTGGGGCCGGGATAACGCTGGCCACGAAAAACTGGGAGGGCACAGCCTTTGTCAGTTTCAGGAATATGGATGCCACTCTGGATAGAGACACAATGGACTTTGCCACTTCTATTCGATTATCAGGTTTGCATAGAACAGAATCGGAAATAAAGGGCGCGAAGATGCTTCAGCAATTTAGTTTTGGAGGAAACATCCAATATTCAGGATCCAATTTCCGAATTGGGTTCAATACGGTCCAGTATTATTTTGCCAAGCCCGTACTGAAGGATGATCAGTTGTATAAAAAGTTTATTTCGCCCGGAAAGCAGGCGGCAAATTATTCTATTGATTACAGTTTAACGCACAGAAACTTGCATTTTTTTGGTGAGGCTGCTTCTGATGTTGACGGTGATATGGCATTTGTAAATGGGCTAGCTATAAGTACTACGCGATATTTAGATGTAGGAATGCTTCATCGCAGTATTTCGCACAAATATTTAACCCTCTACGGAGATGTGTTTTCACAGTCTTCAAGTCCGGTTAATGAAAACGGATTTTATACAGGAATAAACATCAGACCATTGGAGGTGTTGCGCATTGATGCCTATGCAGATATTTTTAAATTTCCCTGGCTCAGATATCGCGTGGATGCGCCATCCACGGGAGCAGAATATATGCTTCAACTCTATTACAGACCTGCAAGAAGTGCGGATTTTTACATCCGATATCGTTCTACCAATAAGGCAATCAATACATCGGCCGCGGAGCATGCCATGGCTGTAGTTGAAAACAAAGTGAGGCAAAATCTGCGAATGCAAATGAGCCTGAAGGTGAACAGTAACTTTACTTTCAGGGCAAGAACAGAAAGTATTTGGTATGATTCCAAAGCAGGCTTTATGATTTATTCAGATGTGCTTTACAAACCCATGATGGCCAGGTTTAGCGGTAATATGAGGTTGCAGTATTTTGAAACAGACGATTATGATACCCGCCTTTATGCTTTTGAAAGTGATGTATTGTACAGCTACTCCATCCCAATGGTTTACGGCAAGGGCTTCAGATATTATCTCAATTTGAGGTACAACCTAATACGTGGAGTAAGCCTTTGGACGCGCATTGCACAAACAAACTATCTTGACCGTACTGAAATAGGAAGCGGCCTGGATAAAATAAAAGGGAATAAGAAAACCGAACTTAAAGTAGAACTTGTTTGGCGATTTTAAAATTATCTCAACCTGTTGCTTTCCCTGATCAGTTTAGCATCTTTATAAATACCGCGCGCAGCCATTATCAGCAGAATAATGATGACCGGATGCAGGATGGCCCAGAAGGATAATCCTCCTTCGTTGAAGTGTGTTGTTTGGCGATAGTATAAATAGATGATCAGGCATTCAAAGAGGATACAGATCCATACCAGCCTTGATTGCACTTTTCTGTTTTTGAACAAAAATATTGATACAAGGATGCAAGTGCCCAATGCACTTGATAGAATCAGGATAAAAAGATTTGTTGTTCCGGTGAGGTATCGAAACATTAAATCGACACTGTCTGTACCACTGTAAAAAGGCATTTTAATAGTAAAGAAGACCAGAACGGCCGCAAGGAGTAACCATACCGATTGTATCCGCTGAATCATAATTGAATTGATTTGCTGCAAATATAATAAGCCCGTATGAACAGGCTTATTTAAATTTAAGAATGTGAACCTCTGTTGGTTTTATGCATATCGGAATGAGAACCCGATATGCATCATGCAAAGGCATTAAAGGTCAGGATAGAGTGGAAAAGCTTTCATAAAGTCTTTCACATCATTTCTAACAGATTCAATAATTTGTTCGTTATCCAGGTTCGTTAAAACCTTATCAATGAAGTTGACCACCGTAAGCATGTCATTTTCTTTGAGTCCTCTGGTAGTGATAGCCGGTACGCCTACACGAACTCCGGAGGTTACAAATGGGCTTTTATCGTCGAATGGAACTGCATTTTTATTTAAGGTAATGTGCGCCCTGTCAAGGGTTTCCTGCGCTTTCTTACCTGTAATATCTTTATTTCTCAGATCAATCAGCATAAGATGGTTGTCGGTTCCTTCACTGATGAGTTTATAATCAAGATCTACAAATGCTTTAGCCATAGCCTTTGCGTTCTTCTGTATTTGACGTGCGTATTCAGTAAAATCTTCAGTAAGTATTTCACCAAAGGAAACGGCTTTGGCTGCAATGATATGCTCCAGCGGTCCGCCTTGTGTGCCCGGAAATACGGCCATATCCATCAGGTTGCTCATCATTCTTATCTGTCCTTTTGGAGTTTTTAATCCAAATGGATTTTCAAAATCTTTTTTCATCAGAATGATACCACCCCGTGGTCCGCGAAGCGTTTTATGAGTCGTAGAGGTTACTACATGGCAATGCTCAAAAGGCGAATCAAGAAGACCTTTGGCAATTAAGCCTGCCGGATGCGCCATATCGCACAAAACAAAAGCTCCGATTTCATCCGCTACAGCGCGTATGCG
>JBIQMB010000004.1:0-21877 GCA_044463745.1 Chitinophagaceae bacterium
GCTCCAGCTTCGCAGAGAAACCATTAAACTCCGCCTCGATAGTGTCAAAGCTGGAGCTTCGCCCATCCCAGCGGAGAACTCTACGTTCGTTGAGAAAACTTAATTACTCTTCATTGTTTGTGAAACAGAATTCGGGTCGCTGCCTTTTCTTTAAAAATGAAACCATTCTATTGCCGTCTGGCTTTAGCCGACGGTTAACGAATAGAATAGCGAAAGGCTTTAGCCACATTTATCAATGATTGTTCTTGTAGGTTCTGTCTGCATTGCTACTATAGTAGTGAAGCAAGGTGTCTATAGCTTTTTTAGTAACGAATAAGTCACAGGCCCGGAGGCCAGCGCCAGTTCGGTATTCCCGGGAATGCGAAGCTCCCGCTTCGCTAAGAAAGCACGAAGCTCCGCTTCGATAATGTGTGGCGAAGCTGGAGCTTCGCCCATCCCAGCGGAGAACTTTTCGCCCGTCTCAAAGCAGTAAGTTTGATTATTGCTAAGGAGTGATGAATCTCATGCGTAATTTAAATCCGCATCCCTCCCATAAAAAAAACGGCTGAAGAAACTTCAGCCGTCCAATTCATAAAAAATATTATTACACGTCTAATTTTGCGTAACGCGCATTCTTTTCAATAAATTCTCTCCGTGGCGGAACCTCATCACCCATCAGCATGCTAAAAACCGCATCTGCTTCAATCGCATTATCGATCGTTACCTGCTTTAGTGTACGGGTGTCAGGATTCATGGTGGTTTCCCAAAGTTGTTCTGCATTCATTTCTCCAAGACCTTTGTAACGCTGAATGGTAACTGAATCTTCCTTGCCCTCAGCAAAAGTCTTGATCCAGAGTTTTCTTTCCTCGTCGTTCCATGCATAGGCATGTTCCTTCCCTTTCTTCAACTGATATAACGGTGGTTGAGCAATGTACACATAACCTTGTTCTATCAGCTCTTTCATATATCTGTACACGAAGGTCAGAATCAGGGTGGCAATGTGGCTTCCGTCCACATCGGCATCCGTCATGATGATCAATTTATGATAGCGGAGCTTACTCAGATCAAGCTCTTTCGGATCTTCAGGTGTTCCTATTTTAACACCCAATGCCGTAAAAATATTTCTGATCTCCTCATTATCATAAATCTTATGCTCCATCGCTTTTTCCACATTCAATATCTTACCTCGGAGCGGAAGTATAGCCTGGAAACTGCGATCGCGCCCTTGCTTGGCTGTACCACCTGCGGAGTCTCCTTCCACCAGAAACAATTCGCAGCGGTACGGATCCTTATCACTACAGTCGGCCAGTTTACCCGGCATACCACCACCTGATAATACATTCTTGCGCTGTACCATTTCTCTTGCCTTTTTGGCTGCGGCGCGCGCCTGAGCTGCAAGTATCACTTTTTGAATGATGGTCTTGGCGTTCTTGGGATTTTCTTCCAGATAGGCGGTCAGAACTTTCGATAGCGTGCTATCAACAATGCCCATCACCTCATTGTTGCCCAATTTGGTTTTGGTTTGCCCCTCAAACTGCGGTTCAGGAACCTTAACCGAAATGATGGCTGTGAGTCCTTCTCTGAAGTCGTCTCCTTCAATCTCTACCTTGGCCTTTTCAAACATGCCTTCCTTCTCACCGTAGCTTTTGAAAACCCTGGTTACGCTTCTTCTGAAACCGGATACGTGCGTTCCACCTTCAATGGTATTGATGTTGTTTACATAACTGAAGAGATGTTCCTGATAGCCTGTGTTGTATATCATGGCTACCTCCACAGTTACGCGGGTAGTTTCATCAAAACCGTCACAATAAATTACCGACGGAAGCAGTGCCTGCCTGTTGGCATTTTTGTCTATCTGTTCTACAAACTCTACTATACCGCCTTCACTGTAAAAAGTTTTGCTGTAGGTATGCCCCTCATCATCTTTTTCGCGCAGATCATTGAGGATGATGGTTATTTTTTTATTAAGGTAAGATAATTCGCGAAGCCTGGCTTCAAGAATATCCCTCTTATAAACAGTTTCAATAAAGATGGAATCATCGGGCCAGAACTGTACTATCGTACCTGTCTTGTCCGAAATGCCGATTTCACGAACGGGAAACTGTGGCAGACCTTTTGAATATTCCTGTTCAAATATTTTTCCTTCGCGATGAACGGTAACATGAAATTTGGTACTCAGTGCGTTCACACAACTAACACCCACACCGTGCAAACCGCCACTTACTTTATAGGTGTTTTTATCAAATTTACCCCCGGCGTGCAGCACGGTCATGACCACTTCTAGCGCACTTCGACCCTCTTTTTTCATGATTCCCGTGGGGATACCACGTCCGTTATCTTCAACGGTAATAGAATTGTCTTCATTAATGGTAACGGTAATGCGATCGCAATAGCCTGCAAGTGCCTCATCAATCGAGTTATCAACCACCTCGTAAACCAGATGGTGTAAACCCTTGCTGCTGACGTCACCGATATACATGGCGGGCCTTTTTCTTACAGCTTCCAGACCTTCTAACACTTGAATGCTATCCGCACCATACATTGGTTTCGGTTTAACTTCTTCTGCTAATTCTTCCATAAAGTTTAATAGAAAATAAAAGTATTGTTACAACCTGCAAATCTACGAAATTATCAGGGGTTTACCTAAAATTGCCGGTTATGTTTTCAACAAAATCAGAGATAGAAATGTTAATAAATCGTACTGTTAAATTAGGAGGGAAATTGACATGATTTTGTCATTTTAATAGCAGATTAGGTTGTCTTTTATTTTGTAGTTAAATTTGCAGTTAATTATGTCAAATACAATTCAAAATATATTATCAGTCTCCATAGGCGCCAGGGTTTTGCAGTCTGATATGGAACTGCTGCAACAACGTACACAAGACATTCCCGGATCTGTTAAATATATCATCAACAGGTATAAGAAACCGGATGATTATGAATTTGAAGACATGGGCATGTTGTCCTATAATTTCAAACCATCGGATGCCGACGATGGCAACAACCTGGAGCTTGTTTTCTGCATTACAGGAAATAAATATTGTAAAATGAAAGATGCCGAATGTAGTTTTTGCAAGCATTCAGCATCGCATAGCTGCGAGGTATTGGTTCCTACGGTTGATATAGCGCTCTTTAAATTTGAAAAGCAGCATCTGAGCCAGTTTGTTAAAGACGTGCGTACTTCAACTTTTTCTGAAGATATTCTGACCTTTTCTCACACCAATTCTTTTAAGCGGATTCTTCCGTTATGTGGCCGGGTTCATGGTATCCTTACCGACCTGATGAACCATACCTATACGGATGGGATGGAAAATATTTTTGTAAATGCTCAGACCCAAATGCTGCTTCTGCACGCTATGGAATGCATGGCAGGGAATGGAGAAGTGAGAGAAGAATTTTCTTGTAAGTTTCTTGAAAATGAAGAAGACAGGGAAAAGATTGCATTGGCACGTGAGGTTCTTTTACAGCATATCTGCGAACCTCTGACCATTAAAGAGTTGAGTCGAAAAGCAGCCATCAATGAGTGCTATCTGAAAAAAGGATTTAAGGAAATGTATGGCACTACCATTTTCGACTTTTTTCAATCACAACGGATGGAGCATGCCAAATACCTGCTGTACGAAAAGGGTATGACGGTTACCGATGTTTCTAATATGCTGGGCTATAGTTCAATCAGCCATTTTTCTACGGCCTTTAAAAAGCATACCGGACTAAAGCCCTGTGAGCTTTTGAGATAATTAATCATTGGCTTCATATTTCTACAAAATCCTTCGTCTTTCCTGCCTACGAAGGTGATGATGCCGTGTCCATTCCTAAATGAGATGATCCTTGTTACTTCCTCTATTCTCATTTCTTATTGTCATACTCCTGTAAAATCTTAGGTA
Source organism: Chitinophagaceae bacterium (assembly GCA_044463745.1). Lineage (GTDB taxonomy): Bacteria > Bacteroidota > Bacteroidia > Chitinophagales > Chitinophagaceae > Ginsengibacter. The sequence continues at coordinate 3,864 of JBIQMB010000004.1, forward strand.
AAAAGACCTTTTCACGCCACTTATTTCAATAGAAAAAATCTTTTGACAATAGCATGATAAAAAAGCAGGGAAGGCAGTACAATTTTGCAATCGGGTGTAATTATGGAGAAGAAATTCCTTTCAATTTTATGTTTTCTGATAGCATCAGTTAGCGGCTGGTGTCAGGACTCTGCTGACTCTACCGGCAAAATATTAAGCGAGGTAGTGATAACCGGAACGCGAACAGAAAATAATACCAAAAATCTGCCAATGCCGGTGCAGGTTATATCTGCTAAAACGATTGAGCAAAGCGGTTCTGAAAATCTGATGGATTTGTTGCAGATGCAAACCGGATTGGTCATTGCCGTAAACCCTCTGGGCGTAGCACTGCAAGGATATCCAAACCCATTTGGTACAGGCATTCAGATGCAGGGGATGGACCCGGCTTATACCTTGATTTTAATTGATGGAGAACCATTGACCGGTCGCAATGGCGGTGTTCTTGATCTGGGAAGGGTAGAACTTGGCAATGTGAAACAGATAGAGATTTTGCGCGGCCCCGCAACCAGCCTTTACGGATCCGATGCATTGGCGGGTGTAATTAACATCATAACCAAAGACCCCCAATCAAATGAACTCCGGGGTAAGCTTCGGTATGGTTCAAACAATGAACAGGTAGCCATGGTTTCAGGAGTTTTAAAGCTCAAGAAGACCTCCATCGAATTACTTGGCAGAAGGTATAATAATGATGGGTGGGATTTTGATAAGGATATTTACGGCCAAACCATTGATCCTTATAAAAGTTATACCCTCAACGCCAAAACCATAACGCATCTGAATGATAAGAGTACCCTGATATTTTCCGGAAGATTTTTTAATCAGAAACAATTCAACAATTACCTGATCATCCCGGATAAAAAACCTGAGATTATCACCGGCACTACGGTTGAAGAAGATAAAAGCATCTACGGCAAATGGAATCATAAGGTCAACAGCACACTTAACTTCACTGCCAGCGTGTATGCTACCGGATTTGATAATCATGCCCATGCATATATGCAAAAAAATGATTCGCTGTATGAAAAAATCACCCTGAACCATTCATTATTAAAACCGGAATTGCAGTTTAATCTTGGCGAAGCAGGCAGCCAATGGGTAGCAGGAGCCGGGTACAATCTTGAGAAAGTGCACTCCAACCGATACAGTTCTGACAAAAGACTCGACTCATGGTTTGGTTATCTGCAAAAGCAATTAACCCTTTCTAACAAGCTGAACATTATAGCCGGCGGACGCTTTGATAAAAATACTTTATACACAGCCCAATTCAGCCCAAAATTGGCTGTGGGATATAAAATAACCCCGTCCCTGATCGCAAAAGTTAGCGTTGGCGCGGGCTTCAAGGCACCGGACTTTCGTCAGCAGTATCTGAATTATTCCAGCAGCCTGGTCGGATACACCATCTTAGGTGCCCGCGAACTGGGGAATGGATTGGAGAGATTGCAAGAATCAGGCATGCTTTCGGGAAGTGTAGATATTAAGCCTTATCGCAATGGCGTAATCCTGCAGCCGGAAAGATCGGTCGGATTCAATGCCGGTATCGACTACACGATTAATACAAGGGGTGTTCTGAAAGTGAACGTTTTCAGAAACGATATCAACCATTTGATTGAGACTTACAATCTGCCTTTTAACCAGATAAATAACAAGGCCATCTTTTCGTATGCCAATGTGGACAGGGTTTATACCGAAGGGGCAGAAGTGAATTTCAGCTACCGGATCAATAAAAATCTTTTCCTGAATTCGGGTTATAATTTTTTGATAGCCAAGGATAAGAAAGTCATTAAAGACATCAGGGAGGGAAAGCTTTACAGAAGAGATCCATCCACGGGCAGATCTACCTTGGTGCAATTGAGCGATTATAAAGGACTGTATAACAGAAGTAAGCATACGGCCAATTTATCCTTGCAATACCGGAACCTGGAATACAAAGGAAACATTAATCTGACCGTAAAATACCGCGGTAGGTACGGTTTTCAGGGATGGAATGACTATTCGGACGGAAATGAAATCCTGGATGATGATCGGGAATTTGTGCCGGGCTTTGCATTGGTCAATCTGTTGATTCAGAAAGATTTGGGCTCTCATTTTAATATTCAGACAGGTGTTGACAATCTTCTCAATTATACCCAACCTGTTTTGATGCCTTCGCAGCCCGCGCGCGGATATTTTTTAACACTGAACTTTAAATTTTAAACCCTAAAAAACAATAAGTAAATGAAAATCACAAGGATGATTGTTGCATCCATTTTTGCAGGTGCTTTCACCGTAAGTTTGATGTCGTGCGAAAAAGACAAAACCAATTCTCTTCCACCCGTTCAGATAAAAGATTCGCTTGCTATGCCATTTATGGGCGAGCATTTCGCATTCTATAGCCTGAAGGATGGGAAGGAGATACCTCTATCAGATTCAGCTACTAATAAATGGGATATCGGAATACGTTTTACGACGCTAATTTTTAATAGCCATGCCAGCGGACCCGGACAGGGCGGCGTTATTGTAAAACAGGGGTCGTACGACGATTTTACCGAAGCACCCACCACCGGATATGCCTATGATACAGCATCTACCGGCGGAACTACGAAATATGCCGTAGAAGCCAATCCGCGTGCACCAAATGCCTGGTACAATTATATTCCTACCAACCACAAGATTGAAGCAAAAGCCGGATGGTTTTTTGTGGTGAAAACGGCTGAAGGTAAATATGCCAAAATGGAGATCAGCGAAGCAGTATATGGTGGCAATTGGGATGGTAACCCTACTCACTTTCCGGATACATTGATTTATAAATTCCGTTATGTTTATCAGCCGGACGGATCTACGAATTTGTCATTGAAATAAAAGTAAGAATGCCGGAAATCTAATATCGTCATTGCGAGCTAATTCCGGTTGAACGCTTCCTTTTTTTACAAGCCGCAAAGTTTCTGAGCCTTAGCGTATCACAAAAGTCTTTGTGTACCGGACTCGGAAAACTTTGCGGTTTCTTTATAGAGGAGAAGGAAAAAATGAAGCAGTAAAGTTTTGGCATTTCGCCATAAAAAAAGCGAATGCTTGAATATGAAATTCTTGCATTCGCTTTTTCAGTTTTTCCGGGAAGTCTTCACTTATCCTTAATCCCCAATGTGGCTCCTGCTGCCACACTCAATCTCGGATTAGTAAACTACTATGGTTGACGGTCTCTTTGAAACCGGATAATCAGCCTTTTTGAAAAATATAGTAAGTGTACCTCCATGGCATGTAGCGGAGGTAAATGCTGAATCTACATTTTCGGGTAGTGGAATTTCTTTCAGGAAGATCTCAAAATCCTGTTCACCAGTCTTTTCCTTTTTTTCCTTTGGTTCATACTTCATGGACAGAACGCAAAGATTTCCACGGTCATTAATCGTTACGAGTAAGTCTTCCCTTTTAATACCCGGTTCAGTAAATTCTACCTTGTAATTGCTTTCCGAATCGGTGATGGTAACCTTAGGTTTAAATCCCGATGGACGTTTTTCAATTGCACCTTCCGACAGTGCCTGAAGAATTTGATGCTTGGGAATGTACTCACCTGGGTAGGATGATTCATTGAATATGGAACGTGTTGAAATCATGGCTTGGATAATTTAAGTGGTTTAAAATGGGTTTATAAATATAAGACTTTTTTATCTGAAAATAAATTCTTTTTTTCCGGTAACTCAATGTCCACGCTGCCGAAAAAATTTCTAAATAAGTATTATAATTTATATCGTTGTGGTGTCCTATACAAGGTACCAAATAATATGCCATGGATTGTTTCGAAGTCGGTAAATAGTGACTTAATTTCTTCTTCTTTTCCGTGTATTGTAAACTTTCTTGCATTTATCGATGAGTTCAATAAACTGACGCTGCAGAAAGTTGTTCGGATTGGCAGACTGTACGGCAATTGTGCGGATGGCATCCCAGGAGGTTTCAGGCAAAAACGCAGAGTTTTTCAGTTTTAATCCGAACATCGCAAGAGAGGCATAAAACCTTAAGGATGAATCTATTGAAGAAAATACAGTGTAGTTGTACGGAATGCTGTCGGATTGATAAAGCGAAGTGGTGTCATCCGGTTCTTTGTAATGAAGATTAAAGCTACCGGCCATCTTATTCTTCATCTGAATATCAGAATCTGCCGGTTTGATTTCGAAAATAATGGTATTTACCGATCCGGAACCCAGCTCTCCTCCCTCAGGTACACTAATATAATTTTTAAACGGAATCTTTCTGTTATCATATCCAAGAAGGCGATATTCCTTTATGATTTCCGGATTGAATTTAATGTTGAAATAAACATCGTTTGCCACAGTGTACATGGTTTGTGTAAACTGTTGCACCAATACCTTTTCGCCTTCAGCAATATTATCGATATAGGCAAAATTACCATTGCCTTTTTTGGCAAGTACTTCAATTTTGGAGTCCTTATAATTTCCCATGCCCACACCCAGGCAGGTGAGGTAAATACCATTTTCCTTTTCCTTTGTTACCAATTTTTCCAGTTCCTCCTCTGATCTTACCCCTATATTAAAGTCCCCATCGGTAGCCAGAATGATGCGATTATTACCGCCCGGTATATAGGTGCTCTTGGCCAGTTTATAGGCAGTGCGGATGGCCGACTCGCCAGGGGTGTCTCCATAAGCCTCTAATTCTTCGATAGATTTGATGATTTTTTCCTTTTCTGATCCGCCGGTTGGGGTGAGCCATACACCCACCGTTCCCCCATATACCACAATGGAAACGGTGTCTTGCTCCCGAAGATTTTTTACGAGCAACTGAAACGATTCTTTGAGCAATGGAAGCCGGTTGGGCAAATCCATACTTCCTGAAACATCAATTAAGAACACGAAGTTGGATGGTGGTAAATTCTCAGTATTTATTTTGGGCGATGAAAGATTTATAAATAAAAGACGGTGATCAGCATTCCATGGGCAGTCGGTTAACTGGCTGCTGATATGAAATTTATCCCCGGGAAATGGGGCAGTATAATGCAGATTAAAGTAATTAAACATTTCTTCGAGCCTCACCGCATCAGGGGGTACTTCTACATTCTGGTTGATAAAACGCCGGATATTGCTGTAAGATGCTTTATCGATTCGCAACCCAAAAGTGGTTTGCATTCCGGCACTTGTTTTCACAAATTCGTTCTCTACGCGGTTTGAATATGTTTCGCCCCGGTAAACTGTAATTCGATCTCCGTTTTCTTCATTGCCGGTGGTAAAGGAGGTCATTTTTTGAACGATTGGTTTTTCTACCGCTGTTCTTATTTTTAAAACAATGTTCTGATATTCATCTGTTTTGAAACGGATGCAAACCGAATCAAATCCATCTTTTGTGAAGATGAGTGAGTCGGTACGAGACGAGGAGGGAATGCCAAATCCACCGGTTTGGCCCGTGGAATATATACCCTTTGTCGATGGCCGGTAAATCTTTACATTTTGAAGTGCGAGTCCTTTTTCATCCTTCACATCGCCCCTGATGTAGTACTGACAGAAAGAATTTAGGGTATAAAAAAAGCTTAATAATATTAAAAGTCCTTTTCGCAAAACATTCTTTAAAATACAAATATACTTATTACTCATACCCGTTGTCCTGAAGCGTAATTCTAAATTTCTGCGCTCAATCCTCATCCCCCTATCTTTCATTTTGCACTGCATGAGGTCGTTTTAATGAATAAAGAATCGGATATTTACTTCGTTTAAATACGGGTATTCCACATACCAAACGTTTTTTTTACCCTAATGTTGTAAATCGGATAATTACCCGAAAGACATGACGAAGAAAGCTAATAAACAAAAGTTATAATTTGGATTACCGCAGAGGTTGCCGCAATAAGGAATTTTCTTTGATTTGATTTAACCATACAAAAAGTATTTTTGCACCTTCAATGAAAATAATAGATAAGTACATAATTAAAAAGTTCTTCCTGACTTTTTTCTTCAGCATTGTAGCCATGACGGTACTTGTTGTTATTGTTGACCTGAGCGAAAAGACGGACGACTTTGCCAAGACCGGCCTATCAGCCAAAGAAATCATTACGCAATATTATTTCGGGTTTGTGCCGCATATTGATGCGATGCTATTTCCGCTGTTTTTATTTATCTCTGTTATCTTTTTTACTTCCAAAATGGCCAACCGCACAGAGATTGTTGCCATCCTGAGTTCGGGCATTAGTTTTCGCAGGTTTTTGCTGCCTTATTTCTGGGGCGGACTCTTCTTTACCCTTGTTTTATGGAGTGTCAATCATTTTGTATTACCAAAGGCCAATGAAAAATGGAGCACCTTTAACGCCAAGTATATCGACTTCAATTACGGAGGATATGTAAATACATCTACCATTTCTAATAAACATTTTAAGCTCGATTCATTCTCCTACGCAGGACTGCGGTATTATGATACCACCAGCAGATCGGGCAGTAATTTCACCATCCAGAAATTTAATGGTACCGAACTCGTTTACAGTCTGTATGCGCAGGGAATAAGGTGGGATACAGCTACCAACAATTGGTTGCTTACCCAGGTGCGGATGAGAACGATCAACGGTTTGCGACAACATCTTAAAGACACCAATTCGCTGAATGTAAGTTATAACTTCCGGCCCAATGACCTGAAAGCAGATTCGTACCTTAAAGACAGGATGACGACGCCTGAGCTGAACCAATTCATCAAAATGGAAAAAATAAGGGGTGGGGAAGATGTAAATACCCTGATTCTGGAAAAACAAAACAGGAATGCCACACCTGTCTCTGTGCTCATTCTTACGCTGATTGGTGCAGCTATCGCCTCCAAGAAAATCCGTGGCGGTAGTGGCATTCATCTGGCCATTGGTGTGCTCATTTGTGTATTGTATATTTTGGTCGGAAGGTTTTCGGCCGTATTTAGTATGAAGGCCGAATTTAATCCGGTTTTGGCGGCCTGGCTGCCAAATATTTTATTCGGCGCCCTGGCTTTTTATCTTTACAAAGACGCTTCAAAGTGATGCAGTATGCAGAATGAATGGAGAAATAATAATCCGGCTCAGATAAAGAAGTATAAAAATTTTCTTCAGAAAGCCGATGTAAAGAAAACACTTAAGGAGCTGGGAAAGCTCCATGATGCTGCTTTTTCAAAATTTGATTGCCTGGATTGTGGTAACTGCTGCCGCAATTATTCGCCCCGGTTCAAAACGCCTGATATCAAACGAATAGCCCACCATCTAAAGATGAAAGAAAGCGTTTTCATTGAAACCTATCTAAGACTGGATGAGGATGGGGATTATGTTACTCAATCGGTGCCTTGTCCCTTTCTCGGTGAAGGAAATAAATGCACCATTTATGAAAACCGGCCATCAGACTGCAGGCGCTTTCCTTATACCAACGAAGATGTTTTTGTAAAAAGAAAAAATATCACTTTAAAGAACATTACTTTCTGCCCCATTGCCAATGATGTGATGAAAAATCTGGCGGAAAAAAATTAGTCACTAAATAAAAAACCAGGAAATGATAAAAATCAATACTTCTGAAATAGCCGAACGATTTATGAGATATGTCCGCATCGACACGCAAAGTGACCCGCAAAGCGGCAAGCATCCTTCTACTGAAAAACAAAAAGATCTGGGAAGAATGCTCGTAAAAGAACTGCATGAAATAGGAATCGAAGATGCGGAACTGGACGAATATGGTTATGTCTATGCCACGATAAAAGGAAACAGTGCAGGGAAAAATGTTCCCGTTATTTGCTTCTGCAGCCACATGGATACGGCGCCTGATTGCAGCGGAACAGATGTGAAACCCATTCTTCATCAAAATTATGATGGAAGTGATATCATTTTGCCGGATGACCCATCGCAGGTAATATCTCCCAAAGATCAGCCCTATCTGAAAGAGAGGAAAGGAACTGATATCATCACAGCATCCGGCCATACTTTATTGGGAAGCGATGATAAGGCCGGTGTAGCCGCCATTATGCAGGCAGCCAAATATTTTATGGAACATCCGGAAATAAAGCATGGAGATATCAGAATATTGTTTACACCCGATGAAGAAATAGGAGAGGGGACAGCCATGCTTGATATGAGAAGACTGGCAGCCGATTTTGGTTATACGCTGGACGGCGGTGAAGCGGGAAGCCTGGAAGTGGAAACGTTTAGTGCTGATATGGCGGTCATTGTCATTAACGGGGTTATTATTCACCCCGGATATGCCAAAGGAAGACTTGTGAATGCATTAAAAATAGGAGGAGAAATTCTGGCCGCCTTACCCAAAGATGAATGGTCGCCTGAAACAACCGAAAAAATGGAAGGATTTGTACATCCGACGCGCTTTGAAGGAATAGCAGAGAGGGCAGTTCTGGAATTTATTCTTCGCGATTTTGATGATGAAAAGCTGGCAGAACATGGAGCCAGATTAAAGAAAATAGCCGCCGAAATTATAAATAAGCATACGGGTGCAAGCATGGATTTTCAAATACGCGAACAATACCGGAATATGAAAAAAATTCTTGATCAGCATCCTCAGGTAGCAGCCCATGCGGCTGAAGCTATCCGGCGTGCCGGGCTTGAGGTTAAGACAGAAAGCATCCGCGGTGGAACAGATGGCAGCCGGTTAAGTTATATGGACCTGCCATGTCCGAATATTTTTACCGGCATGCAGGGTATTCATTCCAAACAGGAATGGGTGAGTGTGCAGGATATGGCTAAGGCAGCCGAAACGATTGTTCATCTGGGAATGATCTGGGAAGAAAATTCCTGATTTATACCTTTCTTTACAGTTTAGTTAAAGTTTAAATTGGCCCGAAGGCAATTACTGTTTTCTAAAATTACTTTTTACATTTGTCAGCAAACCCAATTCAATGGATTTATTTTTTCTTCAGGTTGATACATTAACCACCGCCGCTACTGCCTCTCATCTTACAGAATCACAAAGCCTTTGGGACATTTTGGTTATGGGTGGGGTACTGATGATACCGCTGGGCGTTTTGTTTGCCGGGGCGCTATACTTTTTCTTTGAGAGATTGATAGCAATCAATAAAGCATCAAGGCTCGACAGTAATTTTATGCGGATCATCCGGGATCATATTGTGAGCGGAAATGTTACAGCAGCCAGAAGTTTTTCTAAAAACAACGATAATCCTGTTGCACGTATCATCGATAAAGGCATTCAGCGTATCGGAAAGCCCATGGACGCTATCGAAAAAAGTATGGAGAATGTGGGCGTTTTGGAATTGTACAAACTTGAGAAAAACTTGTCCATCATTTCTATCGTTGCCAGAATAGCTCCGTTGTTTGGATTTTTGGGTACCATCATCGGGATGTTGGCTTTGTTTAAAAGCATTGCCACCAGTCCTGAATACACGCCCAATACCATTGCTGACGGTATTTATATTAAAATGATTACCTCGGCTACCGGACTTATCATCGGTATTTTGGCTTATATTGGGCATAGTTATCTGGCCGCCCAGATTAACAGGGTTCAGAATAAAATGGAAATTGCCACCGCAGAGTTTACCGATATTTTGCAGGAACCAACTAAATAATCAAGGCTCCAAAGTCAAAGCAAATAATTATGAGTATCAGAAGAAGATTTAAGAATGAAAGTACAGAAATAGATACGGGACCGTTGAATGACATCCTGTTCATTCTGCTGTTCTTCTTTTTGATTATCTCTACCATGGCTAACCCCAACATCATTAAAATGAGTAACCCGCGGGCAGACAGTGACGCTAAGGCCAAACAAAGTGTTATTGTGAGTATTGACCAAAACCGGAATATTTTTCTTGGTCAGTCGCCAGTTCCTTTTGATTCGCTCGAATCGGTACTGCGCACCCAATTATTAATTACGGATAGTACAAAGCCTGCCGTAGTTATCAATGCCGACTCTACCGTTAGCTGGGGCGATATTGTAAGAGTGATGCAGGTGGCGAAGAGCCTGGGGGCTACCACCTCTGCTTCCGTAAGCCCTAAATAATTTGGTGTTTATCCGTTATTTATTGATTCATCCATGAGGTATCTTACAAACTCATAATTGTGGCCTTTCTTAAAGGGACTTCTCCCTTTGAGGGTTAATTCATAATTGTGTGCTCTGACCGACTCATAAATGATTTCGTTTTCTACAAACTTGAAATAGGATTTTAAAGGCATGAATGCAGCCAACTGCTGACGGATTCCGGTTACAAACCGGTAGCCCGGCCGAAAATGGAGTCCCTCAATCCGTGATTCCAGGTCTGTTTCAAGTGCCTTATCCAGGTAGTCTGTATGTACGAATACCATGCATTGCCATTGATCGGTATGGCCAAAATATTGACGGGCGGGTGAGATATTAAATACTTCGGGAAACCAGATACTGACCCTTACAGGCGAATGATCGGTAGAGGGAAAGCAGGAAATAATCCAGTATTCATTTTCATTTTGGATAGGATCCGGAATAAAATGACTGATATAATGACGACAGATTTCGATGATGAGATCACTCTCTTTTAATTTTAAGAGTTTCTGTAATCGCTTTTGGTTATTCTCTCTGGGATCAAACAATTTTAGCGGTTCATTCGTGAAACCGAATTGATATGGAATTTGTTTTTTCATTTGTTAATTTCATTTTGCCCGTTGCTATTGCTCCGCCGCGGCGGACCCATTGTCTATTGCCTCTTGCCTTTTGCTTATTGCCCATTCCCATCGCCTATTCCACCACCACCATTCTCTCCTTTCCGTACATATCAAGCACGAGCCGGCTTTCAGGAAACGATGGTTTGTAAATCTTCAAAACATCGGCTGCATAATTTTCATGAACCTCTAAATAAATCCTGCCACCTACATTCAAATGATTCTCAGCAAACTTTTCGATCTTTCTATAGAAAATAAAGGGATCATCATCGGGAACAAACAATGCTACGTTTGGTTCAAAATCCACAACGTGTTTATCCAGCATCGCTTTTTCGGCCACCGGAATATACGGAGGATTGCTTACAATAATATCGAAACTATTCAGATCTTCCCACGCATTCTCATCCAAAAAGTCAAGCTGATCAAATTTCACGTTCACCTCTAACCGGTCCGCATTGCTGCGCGCTGTTTCTACTGCCTCCATACTGATATCATAAGAAAAAACTTCAGCTTCCGGCAACTTGCTTTTAATACCAATAGGTATGCATCCGCTTCCGGAGCCAATATCGAGTATTGTAGGTTTTTTCCTGGTAATGTTTTCTTTTACAATCAGCGATACAAGTTCTTCCGTTTCCGGTCGGGGGATCAAAACATTTTCGTTCAGGATAAATTTCATTCCGCAAAACCAGGCTTCATTTAAAACATATTGTACCGGTTTGCTCTGCAACAACTCACTTTTAAATTTTCTGAAAAGTGATACCTGGTTGGGCGACAATGGCTCCGTATCTGTCCTTCGCTGCCATCTTTTTTTTGCTGTAATGTATTCCAGTACCCAATCGGCAATGGTTTCAGCTTCCCTGTCATCGTACAAGTTAGCCAGCGACAGGCTTAGGTCATTAAATGCTTCTGTACTTGTCATTGAACAAACTTAATTATTTTTGAAAGCAGAAAAATGAAAAATATTGAACGATGAATTTTACATGCAGCGATGCCTGCAACTTGCTTCACTCGGAGCCGGCAATGTTGCCCCTAACCCAATGGTGGGAGCCGTTTTGGTATATCATGACAGGATTATCGGTGAGGGCTATCATCAGGAATATGGTAAAGCCCATGCGGAAGTGAACTGCCTGAATAGCGTGGCAGCCCAAGACCGGAAGCTCATTCCGCAAAGTACGCTGTATGTTTCTCTTGAGCCTTGTTCGCACTATGGCAAAACACCTCCCTGTGCAGACCTGATCATTCAGGAAAAAATTGGTTCAGTCAAGGTGGGTTGTATAGATATTAATAAAAAGGTTAGAGGGCAGGGGATACTGCGCTTGAGGAATGCCGGCGTAAAAGTGGATATAGATATCTGTACGCAGGAATGTTTTGCGCTCAATAAGCGTTTCTTTACTTTTCATACGCTGCAGCGGCCTTATATCATACTGAAATGGGCACAGTCGCAGAATGGTAAAATAGGGATCAAAGACAAAAGAGTGCAGATCAGCAACAAATATACGAACAAACTCGTACATAAATGGCGGAGTGAAGAAGCTTCCATTTTAATCGGGAATAGCACGGCTGAGGTTGATGATCCGATGCTGACAAACCGGTTTGGCAGTGGCCGTAATCCTGTCCGGCTATTGCTGGCCGGAAATCGCCCTCCTGAAAATTTGAAAATGTATAATCAGGAAGGAAGAACGATTGTCTTTAATAAGCGTCTGCAAAAGGAAACAGACAAGGTCACGTATATAAAGATTGATGGAGAGGAATACTTAGAAGAGGTTGTGAACAAACTGTATGAGCTTGGCATAATGAGTGTGCTTGTAGAAGGCGGATCGTTTACACATCAGCAGTTTCTGGATGAAGAGCTATGGGATGAATGCCGGATCATAACCAATACCCGCATGATTATTTCAAAGGGGATAGATGCACCCGAGCTACATAATGTTACTTGGGCGGAAACGCAAATGATACAGGATGATATGATTGGCTTCATTTATAATCCGCTTAGCCCCTTTGCTTCGAAGTAACAGTTGCACCTGGGTTTAACGTTATTTTTTAACACCTGCATCTTTTTAATTCATTTCATTTATTGTCTTGAATAAAATATAAGTCTATTTTTGGCGGTTATAATCATCAAAGCTTTTGGGTAATATCAAGAAATTAGCGGGTCAGACAGTCTGGTATGGCGTTAGCTCCATCGTAGGCCGGTTTTTGTACTATTTGATGACTCCCTATTTTTTGATGAAGTTATCGGTAGAAGGCTATGGTGATTTCAGTCTGGTTTATGCGGCCATTCCTTTTTTGAATATAATCTTTACCTATGGTTTGGAAACGGCTTATTTTAGATTTGCCACGCAAGAACAGTACAAAAAGGATGTTTACAATACAGCCATTATTTCCATAATCAGTACCACCATTTTACTTACTGCCGTCCTGATTTTTTCGCGCCATTCCATTGCACATCTGCTTCGGCTGGATGCTCATCCGGAGTATATTACCATCGCTGCTCTTATCATTGCTTTTGATACCTTGTCTGCTCTGCCATTTGCAAAATTAAGGCTCGATGAACGTCCGCGTAAATATGCTTTTATTCGTGTAACCACGGTTATATTTCAAATCGTCATCACTTATTTTCTGATATCTGTATTACCGCAATGGGCCAAGGATAATCCGCATGGGTTTACCGCTACATTCTATAATCCGGATTACGGTGTAGGCTATATCATCATAGCCAATCTGATGGCTTCTATTTTTTGCTGGCTCCTGCTTTACAGGGAATTCAACTCTTTTGAATGGAAATTTAATCTGCCTGTTTGGAAAATGATGATGATTTATTCCCTGCCCCTGATTATCGCAGGACTGGGAGGAATGGTAAACGAAACCTTCGATCGCATCATGCTTAACTGGTTGGCTCCGGGAGGCACAGAGAGTGATGCCAAAATACAGGTGGGGATTTATTCCGCCGTTTATAAACTATCTATCCTGATCACATTGTTTGTACAGGCTTTCAGAATGGCTGCTGAGCCTTTCTTTTTTAATCAATCGCAGGGGGAGCAACCTCAGAAAGTGTATGCACGGGTGATGAAGTTCTTTGTCATCACCATTTCGCTGATGTTTCTGGTTGTAGCCATGTATCTGGATGTCTGGAAATATTTTCTGGGGTTGGATGCCGAAAAGCGGGCTATTTATGAAACCGGGCTAAAGGTAGTGCCGGTGCTGTTGTTTGCAAATATGTTTCTGGGTATTTATTACAACCTTTCAATCTGGTATAAGCTAACCAACCAAACGATGATTGGTGCATGGATTACCATTATCGGCGCGGCTATAACAATCGGCGTGAATTACTTGCTGATTCCTAAGTATGGGTATGTGGCTTGTGCCTGGGCTACGTTTTTATGCTATGGCAGCATGATGGTTATATCGTATCTATGGGGTCAAAAAGAATATCCCGTGCCTTACGCATGGAAAAAGCTGGTGGCTTATATGGTGATAGCTTTTCTGATTTTTCAATTCCATAAGCTATTGACTTTCTGGACCGATAATTTTATCTATAGCTTTTCAACCGCCAGTGCATTGCTGCTATTATTTTTGTGGTTCTTATTGAAAGTGGAAAGGCGCGAATTTGCCCGGTTACCGGTGATTGGTAAATATCTCAAAAAGTAAAAGGCCGCCCGAATGAGCAGCCTTTAAGTTTCGTTTTCGAGATGAAAATTTATTCTCCTACAACTTCAAACTCAACTTCAAAGTCGTGTCCGTTGCCGAAGTCAACTTTTGCCTTATAGGTTCCCAATTCTTTCACTTCGTCCAGAATAGAAATCCTTTTACGGTCAATCTCATAATTGCGCTGGTCGCGGATGGCTCTGGCCAACTGAACAGTTGTAACGCTTCCGAAGATTTTTCCGGAGGTACCGGTCTTGGCTCCGATGCGAAGCGGGCTTTCCTGAAGTGCTGTTTTCAGTTCATTGATTTCAGCCAATAGTTTAGCCTCTTTCTTTTCCTGTTGTTTCTGGCGTTCTTTAAGTTGAGCCATATTTGATTTGTTGGCTTCAACTGCCAGTCCGCGCGGGATCAGATAGTTACGTCCGTATCCGTCTTTTACAGTCACCAGTTCATGAGCGCCACCCAGATTGTTGACGTCTTGTAATAATATTACCTGCATTTGGTTTGCATTTTTACCCAATTCCTTTTTTGATGCGGAACTTTCAATTCGCTCAGGCGAAAATTAGGGTGGTTAAAAAAAATTATTTTAATAAATCTGTTACGTAAGGAAGTATGGCCATCTGGCGTGCTTTTTTTACAGCCTCGGCTACCTTGCGCTGGTATTTAAGTGAGTTACCGGTAATACGGCGTGGCAATAATTTACCTTGCTCATTCAAAAACTTTTTCAGAAAATCAGCATCTTTATAGTCGATGTATTTGATGCCAAGTTTTTTAAAGCGGCAGTACTTCTTAGGTCTTTTTTCGGTTCTGATCGCGGTCAGATACTTGATTTCATTTGATTTAGCCATTGGTTACCTCCTCTTTTTCTAAAACATCTGTGTTGGATAATCCTTTTGCTTTTTTGGCATTGTACTCTACGGCGTACTTATCCAGTACGGTGTACATGTGGCGAAGTACGGATTCATCGCGGCGCAAAAGCTGAGTTTTCAGCTTTTCATTGAAGTCGGATGGCGCTTTGTATTCCAGGATCCAGTACAGGCCGGTGGTCTTTTTCTGAATCGGATACGCCAGTGATCTTAATCCCCATGCATTCTGATGCACTACTTCTCCACCATTCTCCGTAAGAAAGGTGATGTACTTTTTCTGAGCACTTGCAAATTCGTCCTCAGAGAGTACAGGGGTGAAGATCACCATCAATTCATAATTGTTCATGCGTTTGATTTGTGATTAAATTAAAAATTTGGGCTGCAAAAGTAAGACAAATTTCTTTTGAAACTAATAAATTTCATGACGGGTTCGCTTATATGCAACAATTATTTAACGTAAATACTTTCATGGTTGATGGTGACACCTCAGGATGAGACCGAAATCTGGATAATTCTATACTTTTTCAAAGCAAGGATTATTTTTGGAGAAGTCGGATACTTGATAAAACCTATTCTATCTCATTACCATTTCCAGAATTCTCATCGATTTTAACTCCGAAAAACCTGCTATGTGAAACCGGTAATATTTTTCAATAAGATGCAGGAGTGCTCGTCTCGAATTCCCATTCAAAGCCAGTGGGACATGCTTTCTCAGCGAAGATAGCACGTCGGACAGTAAGGGGTTGAGGGTTTCAGACAACTCAATATTCAGGTCAGTGTTATCGGACGTGAACTTGCCTTCGCGAAGATTAAAAAAAGCATTTTTGTCGGAGAAATTATTTTCTATCCCAAATCCCAGCAGGGATGATAATTGCAACATAAATTGGATGGGAAGGTTAGCCGCTTCCGATGAAGGAGCCTCATCCAGATAAAGAAGATTCTTTTCGATAAAAAGATACAAGGTTTCATTCTGCTCTTCTTCCTGAATTGATTTTTGTAATAATTCGGCCATAAAGAGCGCGATAGAATTTTTAAAGACATGGGTAAAAACGCTCTTGTAAACGATTTTCCACCGGGCTTCCTTAACCCGCTGCAGATTTTTTAAGCTGTTGTGATAAACCTGCATATCGAGGATGGAGCCTGATTGGTATAGATGAATCTTTGATTTCTTTCCCGATGCCCGAATCCCATTGATAAGGTAAGCCTGAACACCAAACAGGCGTGTATAAATCGTCACAACTGCGCTGGTGTCGCCGTATTTCACCGTCCTGAGTACTATACCGTCTGTTGTGTGAACCATTTTGATCCTGATTTGCCTGCAAATGTGATGAGTGCAATTTCCTTGATTTTTCTTACGTTTACCTAATGTTTTTATTTTTTAAATATTCCCATCTTCTATGGCCAGATTGATTCTCGGAAATATAATTCTTTTTTTTATCTCGGTTTCCGGCTTTGCACAAGGCACCACCGGACAAAGCGGCACCGGAGCCAATATGGATATTAAGCACCATAGATTTGAATGGTTCATTAATCCCGATCAGGCTAAAAGAATTAGTGGAAGTGTCACAACTTATTTTGTAACCACTACAAACAATGTAAATAATCTGACCTTCGATTTTTATAAGAGTTCATTCAATAACAATAATCTCATTGTAAAATATCATGGCAGCACGGTTTCTCATTCCTTTCCCAATACCGGAAATGTAAACATATTGAAGATTGCGCTGCCTGTTTCTTTGTCAAAAGGCGTGCTTGATTCCGTAACCATTTTTTATGATGGTGTACCGCCCGAGCATTCGGGTTCGTTGCCTGCCGGATGTAAACAAAAACCTGCCTACTCTGGCGGACCTAATATATTTTATACCCTTTCTGAATCGTATGAAGATAAGGACTGGTGGCCTTGTAAGGCGGATATGCAGGATAAAATTGATAGCCTCACCTTCATCATAACCGTGCCTGCTGCTTATACGCCCATTGTCAATGGTGTGCTGATCAGTACGGTTACCTCAGGTGCCAATAAAGTATTTACTTACAAGCATAGATATCCCATCGCCTCATACCTGGTTAGCGTAGCCGTTTCAAAATATGATTTCTATGATCGCGGTACGGTTAACATTAGCGGCACGCCGGTACCTGTTGAATATTACATTGCCAAAGGCCGCGCAAATAATTCTACCGCACTGAATGTGATGGATCAGTGCAAGGAAGAGATGGTTATTTTCAGCCAACTCTATGGCGATTATCCGTATAAGAAGGAGAAGTATGGGATGTATGAGTTTTTGTTTAGCGGAGGAATGGAACATCAAACCATGTCGGGCATGAGCTATGGTGCTATGCTAAAATGGGATATCGTAGCTCACGAACTGATGCACCAATGGTTTGGGGATAAAGTAACCATGGCAACCTGGAATCATTTGTGGTTATCAGAAGGTTTTGCAAGTTATGGGGAGGTACTTGCAGCGGAGTTTGTTTCCTCTATCGGAGTAAATCCTGCTACCGCAAGAATGAATAAGAAGCTTGCCGCCAATAATACAACGCAAAGTAATTATGGTTGCTATGTGCCCGATCCGAATATTGAAAATTCGACAACACTCTGGACAAGTCAATATGGCAAGACCGTTTATTCACGCGGAGCCATGGTGGTGAGTATGCTTCGCACCTTAATGGGCGATGATAAATTTTTTGCAGCCTGTCGGAATTACCTCAATGATCCGCGTCTGGCTTACAATTCAGCGGTAACCAATGATTTGAAAGCTCATCTGGAGGCAGCGCTTGACGGTTTTGACCTGACCGGGTTTTTTAACTCCTTTGTGTATGGAAATGGTTTTCCAAACTACGGGAAGAATGGCTCCGGAAATCCGATTCACTGGCAGGCCGTTGGTAGCGACAGCATTCGC
>JBIQMB010000005.1:0-21858 GCA_044463745.1 Chitinophagaceae bacterium
GCCTTCTAAACATGGGTTTATTTTCTACACTCTATATTTGTAAAAAACGGATAGGATTTATAAATGGAAAATAAGCCCATAAAAAGGAGTAAATATATTATCAAACTCAGCAGAGATCACAACGCCAGTCTTCTTTTTTGCTGGAAAATCAGACAAGGTAAAAAGCTGGGGGTAGATGGTGAAAGAATAAAACCTTACGTCGCTTACTTTGCCAAAGACCACATGGGGCCACATTTCGAAGAGGAAGAAACGATCCTTTTTTCGTCTGTTTCGGAAGATGAACTGGTGAAACAAGCGGTGGCAGAACATCAGCTCATATACAAACTGATTGATCAGGTTAGATCTGCAGAAGGAGCGGAGCTTGATGAATCGCTTCTGAAGCTTGCGGATAACGTAGATGGGCATGTGCGCTTTGAAGAAAGAACCCTCTTCCCGCATCTGGAAAAACTTATTCCCGAACCCCAATTGAAACAAATAAGTGAAAAGCTGGATCATGAACCGGAGAAAGACACTTTCGGGGATGAGTTTTGGAAAAAATCTTAATGCTGTTATTTATAAATGCTGTAACTGTTGGATCGGAAAACCATTCATTTTACACTTATTTCAGCGGGCGAAACCCTGGAGATATCGGCGTACTATGGCGAATACCGGAACCTGATGGATCTGATCAATGATAAGATGTATGTGGAAGATTTTGGAGAATGTAGGGGCATTGGCCGCTGCGGCACATGTTTGGTTTCTTACACATCAGAAAACACACTGCCTGAAATGGACAGAAATGAAAAGACAACCCTTGAGAAGGCCGGTGTAGATGGTTCGGTTTGGAGATTGAGTTGCCAGGTTATGATAGATGAGTTATTGGATGGAAGTGTCATTGAAGTAGCGGAAGAAAGACCTGATGTGAGATAATTACCCTAAAAAGAATAAGATGAAAATACACAACGTTTTACTGGTTATAGTGGTGCTGTTACTGGGGTCGTGCAGCACAGTTAAAAAAGGTACCATGACCTTTGGTCATAAGCCATGGCTGGATGATTCCTTATCCGCAATTGTGAGAGACTGCGGCCTGGATGTGGAAGTAAATACCGGCGAGGATGGTGTGGAAACCATTTCTTTGGCGGTGATAGATCTGAGGAAAAAAGTACCTGTAATGAGTGGGGTACACATGGATAATTTTATTTATCCCGCGTCGGTTTATAAAATGTACGTGGCAATGGAAGTGTTGAAGCAGATAAGCAGTGGAAAATATTCTTTGTTCACGCCTTACATAGTTAAGGCTCCTAATGACGTAGATAGATCTTCCGAAATAAAATGGGATCCGCGGCCATTGTTAAAGGCCGGAGACACGGTAACCGTTGATTATTTACTTGATCTGATGATTACCCGAAGTGACAACTCTGCTTCGAATTGCCTGATTGATCTTGCAGGGAGGGAAAACATAAATAAAACCATGCATGAATATGGATGGTATGGGAGCGAGGTAACGAGAAAATTTTTGAGTAGAAAGTTTGAAGATCCCGGATATGATACCATCAGAGGAACAGAAACAAACGCAAGGCATGCTGCCGAATTTATGTATCGCATCCATACCGGGCAATTAGTTAACGAATGGGTAAGCAAGCAGATGATGTCGCTGATGAGTAGGCAATTAGATACAACCAAACTGGCGGCAGGGCTGCCACCCAATACGATGTTTTACCACAAAACCGGTTGGTGGAGTATTTATACAAATGACGTTGGAATAGTGGAAAGTAAAGATGCCGGATACATTATAGCTCTGTTTACCCCTATAGCTGAAGAACAGGCGAGAGAGAAAATCAGGCAACTATCATCAAGAGTTTACAAATTGATGTCGCGATAAACGTCATCCTCTTTTTCTTTATCTTTCTTTTTACTAAAAAGATTTTTTATAAAATGAGTTGCGGTAGAGATGACACCTGGATGGCGTTCCTCTCCATTTAAATCCGGTTCTTTTCGGCTAATGATTCCTGCTATCCCATACTGAATTGCCGAACCCAAGATCTTGGCAAATGAGCCGGCCGGTTTACCCATCACGAGTTTTTTCGACATGTATCCCACACCCAAGCCCAGCGCTAATTTAAACAACCCTTTCTTAAGGGGAGCCGATTCCTGAATGTCTTTAATGGTTCCGGAAATTATGTTGACGGGTTTAAAACTTACCAACACTTCATGAAATTTTTCTTTCAATTCTGTTTCTTCACGCGTCCGTTTTTGCTCAAGTTCATCTATTCTGTCGGTAAGATCCTTTAAATTATTGATCGGGCCTGATTCTTTAATAATATTCTCTAAAATTTCCATGCTTATCTAATTAATGTCAATCCATCAGATTCTTAATCAACCAATTGCTGACCGGATTCTGAAATAATTTCTTTCTGAACATAACGAATGCAATTCCAACCAGTAAATAAAATCCTCCGACGATAAAAAATCCAAAATGATAACTGCCCAGAATTACTCCTAAATAAGCAGCTAAACCGACAGAAAACAATACGATGATGAGGATAAACACCATAGCCAAAAACAAGAAAAGAAAAATGGCAGAAAACAATCGTGTTCCTTTTTTTACAGCCTTCAGCTTCATTAGCTCAAGTCTGGTATTCAGGTATTCCTTTGTTTTATCAAATAACTCTTCTACAAGAGTAGTATCATCTATTTCTGCCATTTTTTCTCTTTTTCCTGTCTTTTAAATTTCCGTTTTCTTTAAGAATTTACAGGTCTTGGGTTCCTGATATCACTCTTCATAGAGTCTGCTTTTTCCTTTACATCACTTGCTACATCACGGGCTGCTCTTTTTCCTTCGCCCACAATGCTGCTTAATCTTTCCTTAGCAGAATCAAATTTTTCCGAAATAGAATCAGACAGATCATTATATTTATCTCTGACGCCACCTGCAAAATCACTTCCTTTTTCTGCTATTTTTCTTCTGGTTTCTGTTCCTTTATCGGGAGCAAACAATATACCGAGGGTAGCACCAACTGCTGCCCCAACCAGGATACCTGTTAAAAGGCTTTTTGAATTCATAAAATAAATTTTAAAATGTTCGTAATGTATGTTAACACCTATTATATACAAAATTCATTGCCAAAGTTTAAAATTGGCTAAAATAGCCGCTTTATTATGATTTTTTTAAATAATTGTGGGGTCAAATATCTATTTTCCGCTTCTACAAAATTCTGAAGTGAGTAAATATATTCCCACAGTGCATTGAAAGTGATTTTATGTGTATTGTAAATTAAACACAATATTACAGGAATGGTAAAGAGCGTTTCTTTATGTTTTTTAATTTTAGCAACATTCATTTCTAAGATGAAAAAGCCAGATTTTATTTTACCCGTTGTTTTAATTCTGATTCTTAACCTGAGCGGTTGCCAGGTTGCATTCTCAATTTTTAAGGCAGGGTTTTGGACAGGCACTATCATCGTTTTGCTCATCATATTTTTAATTTTCAGGGCAACGGGAAAAAATAGATAACTTCTCGCTCTGAATAACTACTAAAGTTTCGAAATGGACAGTGACATCATAAATAACCCTACAGTTTCCCGAACATCGGCAGGATTTATAATTGCATTTGTATTATTATTAATTGGTAATATCCTCGCATTTTTTACCACACAAAAAATCAGTGAACAATCTGATTCGATATCGCACACAAACAGAATCATTGATGGATTAGAAAATGTGTTGTCATATTCTGCCAGGGCTGAAGCATCATTTCATAGCTATATCATAGACAACAGGGAAAGCCACTTCTTAAAATATGAAATTAATAAAAAGAGAGCCGATAGCGCTGTAGAGGAAGTGGAAAATCTGGTGCGGAATAATCCGGAACAAGGTAAAAATATTGACTCGGTAGCAGAACAGTTAAGCTATATTTTTGATTTGCTTGATAAAAGCTTCATAGCATACAAAACGAATCCCATCGTTTCGGAGCAGATAAAACAGTGGACTTGGATAATTAGCAATAACGTTACTAATCTGGAATCTCTTACACAACGGATGCAATTTAAAGAGGAGGGATTTGGCAAGAACCGAACACATAATATTTCACGATACGTCAATGTTATTAAAACGATCAGTGTTATTACTACGCTCATCGCCATTTTGTTAACCATTTATTTTATCGTAGTATTTAGTAAAGAAAACCGGGCAAAAAGAAATGCCGATAAACAAGCCCAACTTTTCAGAAGGGAATTAGAAAGCAGGGTCAAACAGTTGGCAGATATGAATGCAGAGCTAATTGAACTGCGTAGTCTTGAAAAGTTTACGGCCACAGGCCGTGTGGCCCGAACGATAGCCCATGAAGTGCGAAACCCGCTTACCAATATAAACCTGGCTGTAGAGCAACTAAAAACCGAATTTGAAGGATCCGAAGGGGCTGATACTTTGCTGGATATGGTAGAACGGAATTCGTTGCGGATCAATAATTTGGTCAGTAACTTATTAAATGCTACCAAGCTTACAGAAATTAAAAAAGGATCGGAATCTATCAACGAACTTTTGGATGATACATTGAAAGATGCATCAGATCGAATTCAATTAAATCACATTCATATTGTCAAGGAGTATGATCCGAATATCTGTAATGTTTCTGTAGATACAGATAAAATAAAAATCGCATTTCTTAATTTGATAATGAACGGAATAGAAGCCATGCATGATGGGGGTACGCTTACAATAAAAACTTACGAAGAAAAGGGCAAATGCGTAGTACAAATAACGGATACAGGTGTGGGGATGACCAAGGAACACCTCGACCAGTTATTCGAGCCTTTCTTTACCACCAAAAAGAATGGAAACGGGCTGGGGCTGGCCAATGCACACAATATTATTATCAGCCATAATGGCGGCATAAAATGTACCAGCGAAGAAGGGGTAGGAACTACTTTTACGATTACGCTTGAATTCGGATAGATATCCGCCAAGGTTAACCGCTCAAATGAGATTTAAATATTACTTTAAAGAAAGATTCCTCAGGGTATTTTCGATTATATTTCGCGATAAAGGTTTCTGAATAAATAAGTCTGCACCATTGCTCAGGGCTTCTGATTTATCATTATCTGAGTTGTATGCTGTCATGACTACCACCTTTGCCAAAGGAAGTACTTTTTTTATTTGCGGAACGTATTTAATTCCTCTGCCATCAGGTAACTGATTATCAAGAAAAATGACGTTGGGATCAATATCCGCTAACCTTTCATCTGCTTCATGCAACGTGTTGACAGATATCGCCTTGAAGTTCTCCTTTTTCAAAATTTGTTCAAGAAGAAAGCATAAATCCTTTTCATCATCCACTATTGCTGCTGTCATTGCGCTTTTCATATCCTTATATATTTGTGCTCCTAAATAGGTGTTTCATTATTCTATTCTCAATTTTGTTGCCAAAAGCAGTAGTTGGGCACTCGAGTGCTGAGAATCAGCTAAGTATGAGCTGAAAATGGATTGCCTTCAGGGTAAATTTAATACTTTCTGCGTATTTCTGTCAAAAATCTTTCCACACCCTTTCTGATTTCCTGTGAAGCGCTGCGATGATTATTTACGAGAACGGAGAAAATTAACAATCTGTTTTTTTGGGTAATCAAATATCCACTCAGCGTAACAACACCGTTAATGGTGCCCGTTTTTGCAAAGATATATCCTGCGTCTTTCTTGTAAAGAGATGATAAAGTGCCGGTGCCTCCGGTTGGTAAGATAACCTTTAGCCTATCCATCCCGAATTCATTTTTCATCTTATTCAGCAGATATACGAAATCTTTCGGAGAAAACAGGTTGTAATGGCTAAGTCCTGAACCATCCACCCACGATGGCTTTTGAGGCAGGTCGCCCAGGTCGGTTTCAAGAAGCTTTTTGATAATGAGTCTGTCATCCATTTGCCCGGTAAGCTTCCGGCTAACCATCAGAAGCGATTGTTCGGCAAAAAAGTTATCGCTGCGATGCATCATGATAGCCAGCATGCTATCCAGGGGCTGAGAATAAATGTAATTTTGTTCACTGATGCTGTCGATAGCCGGCTCTACGGAATGATGCAAGGCATCTTTTAATATATTGATGATTGTTGAATCATCAGGGATGAAAGGAACATCTCTTTTTTTGCTTCGTCCCGGAGTGATGCTAAATTGATTTTCGCTCCACGGTCGGTCAATCGCCATCCCGTTTAGCAAATTGCCGGTTGTTTGGGTTTTGTTTTTAAAATACCCGGGAGTAACAATTAATGATGAAGTACTGTTGTCGAAGCGTACAAAGTCACCGTGTACAGGCATTCCGCTGCGAGGTGCCATATAATCATAAGGGTAATCGTCCCATGACCAGCCGCTTCCCAGATAATCGGTAAAGCCGGTAGAAACGACGCGAATTTTTTCGAATCGTTTTAGAAAATCATATACCCGTTGATTCGGAAAATCGGGATGCAGAAAGGTGGGGTCACCGGTTCCTACAATCGTTATGGCTCCATCTCTATCTACGCGATATTGCATGCCTACGATGCTGTCTTCCAGATGTTTCATAGCGGCGTAGCAGGTTACCAGCTTAGTGTTGCTGGCAGGAACAAAGTATTTTTCGCTTTGGTAATTGTACAGAAATTTATTTTGCAAAGGATCGAAAATAGAAATGCCTGTATGCGCATTTTCAAATGTTTTTTCCTTGATTACCGTTTTAGTGGCCGTACGCGCTATCTGTTTATTAACAGAACAGGAAGATACTAAAAAGATGAGAAGAACGAAGATTGATAAATGAATTTTCATCTTCGCAAAATAAACAAATTGTCCGTTTTTGCGGCTTAAAAATAAAATTGCTGGTTAAGTATCTCTTCTCTTACGATATCAGGGACCAGATACATGATTGATTTTTTTTGTTTAATCAAGTCGCGGATGTAGGTAGATGAAATTTCGAGAAGAGGAGCCTTCGCAATTGTGATATTGGGAGGGAGTTGTTTTACCGATACCGGAAAACCAGGCCGTAAATAAATGATGATGTTGTAATTTTTCATCAGCACGTCGGCATTTTTCCACTTGTGCAAATTTCTGTAACTATCGCTGCCCATGATAACGGTAAACTCATGATGCGGATACTTTTCTTCCAGATGTACCAGGGTATCGATGGTATAGGACGGCCGAGGTAGTTTGAATTCGATGTTGCTCGATTTCATTCTGATATCGCCTTCCAAAGCCAGATCCACCAAATGCTTGCGGTGGTTTTCGTTGAGTAACGATTCAGAATTTTTAAAAGGGTTTTGTGGAGAAATTACGAACCACACTCTCTTTATTTCTCCCAGATTAAGCAGGTGGTTGGCAATGATTAAATGCCCGTGGTGAATGGGATTGAAGGAGCCGAAATATAACCCGATTTTCACGCTTTAAAAGGATTCATTGAGAACCGGGTCGATAGCCATCACTTCAATAGCTGCTGCTTCATCGAGCCGAAGACTAAGTGAATACCCGGATACCAGAATATAAACCGGATCTCCCAAAGGAGCTTTTTTCCAGAGAACCACCTCCTCGCCCGGAAGACAGCCCATTTCCATAAGTTTAAGAACCAGGTCGTCATTATTGAAAGACAATATTTTTACCTTCGTTCCGGTTTTTACTTCTGATAAATTCATAATGAAGCAAATTTACACACTCACACTTTAAAAACTTACATTTTGCCATTAAAAAACAAAGGGGTCATTAAATTTAACTATCACCAAACGGAGTTTAAGCTAAAGGAGGTGTTGTATATCAAAACATTTATGGCTTCGGTAATGGCCAAAGAAAATACTCCATTTAGCAAAATAGAATATGTTTTTTGCACCGATGAATATCTTTTGGAATTGAACCGCAGGTATCTTCAGCACGATACCTTTACTGATATCCTTACGTTCACTTTATCCCTTCCCGAAGATCCCATCATCTCCGAAATATATATTAGCATAGACCGGGTGAAAGAAAATGCTGAGAAGCTGAACGTGTCGTTCGATGAAGAGCTGCACCGGGTAATGATTCATGGTCTGCTGCATTTATGCGGATATGAGGATCACTCAGCCGCAGAAGCAAAATTAATGCGGCAAAAGGAAAATAAGTATTTACAGCTTATGTAGGGAGTCGTTATACAGAGTGATTGATCATTTTTGAATAGTATAAAAGCGTCTGCACTCACACTGAAGCAATAAAATGATTTTCATTAAAAGGTCTATGGGCTCAAATATTTATCTTTGCTTTTATGAATCCGAATGATGATCTTCAGGAACGCTGGCACAGACTCGAAGAAAAAATTGCCCGACAGTTTGGTAAAACCCCCGACCTGGAAACCATCCTGATGCTAATAGGGTTTCAGGAAGTGAGGAATACGAAAAACAAATTCGACAAAGAACAAAAACAGGATTTAATGCACATAGCCGTGTGCACGCTTTTGTCGCAAAGCGGTTATTATGCGTTAGATCATTATGATGAGGATGGATGGCCACACTTCAATAAACTAAAGGAGTTACCTGCCTACAATCCGGCTGATCAGGAAAATTTTATCAAGGATCATGTGCTGCTATACTTCGATATGGAAGAGCGAATTTTCGAAAACAATATCTAACCTTAACTCAACTCCAATAATATGAAGAAATGCTTTTTGTTCATTTTCGTTGTTTTTAGCCTCTCTTCCTGTTCTATTTTTCAGAAAGGAGGAAAAAATGTATCAAAAGTAACGAGGGTAAAGATTGAAACAGATTCCGGGGTTATGATTGCCCGCTTGTATAATGAAACCCCATTGCATAAAAACAATTTTATTCATCTGGTAAAGGATCATTTCTACGATGGGATCTTGTTTCATCGCGTCATTGACAATTTTATGATTCAGGGTGGCGATCCCACAAGTAAAAATGCTAAGCCCGGTGAAGTGCTGGGTGATGGTGGAACCAAAAAAACGATTGCGGCTGAGTTTAGGCCTGAACTTTTTCATCAGATAGGTGCATTGGCGGCTGCACGAGAGTCGGATGATGAAAACCCTTCCAAAGCCAGCAGCTATTCTCAGTTCTACATTGTGGAAGGCAGGGTTTATTCAGACGCAGAATTGGATCAGGTAGAAAAGCGATTTAATATTACCATTCCTGCTGAGCACAGAGAAGTTTATAAAACGGTTGGGGGTACGCCATTTTTAGATCAGAAATACACAGTATTTGGCCAGGTGGAGAGCGGGCTGGATGTGATTAGAAAGATTGCATCGGCCAAAACAGATGAAAATAACCGGCCTTTGAAGGATATAAAAATGAAAATAACGATATTAAAGTAAGCGATACCTTTTTTAATCGGTAGAATGCTTTATTTTGCCAAAAATATTAATCAGTAAAATTTTTTAAACAATGAATCTTCCTGAGAATCTGAAATATACCAAGGAGCACGAATGGGTAAAATTAGAAGGAAATATCGCTACTATTGGTATCACCGATTTTGCACAGTCAGAACTGGGCGACATTGTATATGTCGAAATTGAAACCAAGGGAAAATCTTTGGCTGTAAATGAAGTGTTCGGGACTGTAGAAGCGGTGAAGACCGTTAGTGATCTTTTTATGCCGGTAGCCGGTACAGTGTCAGAAGTAAATCCACTACTGGATACCCAGCCTGAAATTATCAATACTGATCCTTATGGAGAGGGGTGGATGGTAAAAATAACCGTTGATAATACTGCGGATGTAGATGGATTGATGAGTGCAGAGGATTATAAAAATACTATTTCATAACATTGAACCGGAATCTGAATTTTAGGAGCCTTTTGCCGGCAATTCTGTGGTTTGCATTTATGTCGATGCTACTGTTTATGCCGGGTAAAGACCTGCCTTCTTCGGGGTGGGTGTCCAGATTTCATTTGGATAAACTGGGGCATTTCATCCTGTTTTTTGTATTGGTGATATTTTTTTCAGTACCGATTCTGAAGTCGGCACTCACAGATAAATTGAAGAGTAGAACGATCCTTGTTTTTGCGGTCGCCGCAGTCATTTGGGGTATTTCTACCGAATTTATTCAGGGGTATTTTATTCCGGGGCGCGACTTTTCTTTGCTGGACTGGGCTGCGGATGTTGCAGGAGTACTGGTAGGGTATTTTTTATTGCAAAGTATCAAATCCTCTTTTTAGGCGAACCGCTTTTTTAGGCGACCGATATGAAACAGTCGCACCTTCTAAGAATTTTTTGTCCATAATGAAAATAGGTTTTACATAAATTGAATCTCTGTAAAACCTATTTTCTTTTATCTGTCCGGTAACCACCAAAGCACTAAGTTCTTTTAAAAGAATCGCTGTCCTGCCGGGGCTGGTTTAGGAAGCGGTTTACGCGGTACTTTCTGATCGCTCATGGCAGCCTGATAAACCATCGCAGCCACAATGGTTGCAGCCTGCCTGAGGTCATCTGCAACCAGATGATCATAGCTGTCCATATTGCTGTGGTGCGTACGGGTATCGTATTCCACTACATCCTGAATGAATTGAAAACCCGGTAACCCCAGTGCATCAAAAGATAGATGGTCGGTACCTCCGGTGTTGCTGATGGTGATGGTGCTGGCATCCAGATCGGCAAAGGGTGAGAGCCATTTGGTCATCAAATCTCTGGCCGCCTCATTCTCTTGTAAATAGACTCCACGGATTTTTCCGGTTCCGTTATCCAGATTAAAATAAACGGAAAATTTATCATGCGCAGGGAGAAGGTTCATGGTAGCCCGGTCGCCAAATGTTTTTTTCACATACTCACGTGAGCCAAAAATACCTTGTTCTTCTCCGCTCCAGAGTGCAATACGAATGGTTCTTTTCGGCGAAATACCCAGCTTTTTCAAGATGCGTACAGCCTCCATCATAACTGCAGACCCGGCAGCATTGTCTGTGGCTCCGGTTGACCCCTGCCACGAATCCAAATGGCCACCAAGCATTACCACTTCGTCTTTAAGTTTGGGATCGGTTCCTTTTATTTCTGCCAATACATTATAAGCTTTGGTATCCTTGGTGTAGAATTGTGTTTCAACATCAATGTCCAACTGTACCGGAGTCTGGTTCCTTAATAGTCTGATGATCATATTATAATCTTCAAGCCCCACTGCCATATCCAGGAAATTGGCCGGGTCATTGGCTCTGTATGATCCACCTCCCTGAACGAAAACAGTTCCGTCATGATTTCGGATAGAGGAAGTCAGGATGGCCACAGCTCCTTCGGTTTTGGCCAGTTCATTCAGGGTTGCAGCCATACGCCTGGCTGCCATAAAATCACTGTTAAAGAAACGATTCATCCTTCTGGCATTGGCAGCCGTATCGGGAGGGGTTAATTGAATCTTTCTCATGGAATCCAATTGGTCGGCACTGAATCTGATGAGATCAGACCCTTCTTTGGGTACATAATCTATCGGCGTATCCATGATGAGCACCTTGCCCGAGAGTTTTCCTTTGTATTTTGAAACCAGTTCTGCACTGTCTTTTGCGCTTATAAGCAATACCGAGGTTTTTTTAGGTCCATTGGTTCCCTGAGTCCATACTTTAGGAAATGCGTTGATGGGCTTGTACCAGGGTGCCGTCATGGCGATATAAGATTTTTTCAATTCCCACCCCTTTCCAAACTCACCCCATGGGTCCTTTTGAATATTGGTAAGCCCCCATTTTTTAAATTGATCCATGGTGTAAGCCATTGCCCTGTCTAACCCCGGACTGCCGGTCACTCTTGGTCCGCTTATCTCTGTGAGATGGAAAGCGATGTCCATAACCTGTGAATTTTTTAATCCTTCTTCGCGGATTTTTTGGATTACTGAAGCATCCTGCGCTGTTAATGCCAGCGGAGCGATAAAAACGATAAGGTAAAATAAAATTTTTCGCATTGATCTTGGTTTAGATATTCAGAATAAGGAATAAATATAAACCAATAATGCATGATGGGTTAAAGATTTGTATGAAAGGCAAAAGAGTTATATAATCAACATTCTTTTTTACGTTATCTTCATACTCTAAAACAGCTTGCGATGAAAAAGCATATTTTTTTAAGTATCGGTACATGGTGGAATTCATTATATGGATTTGAGAAAATATTCTGGTTTATAGCTTTGCTTTTCTCTGTTCTATTTATAATTCAGACTGTTTTGTCTTTTGCCGGTGGTGACGGTGATGAAGCATTTGGTGATGCCGATGCTTCAATAGAGGAAGATACAGGGATTGGATATGGTTTTTTAACCATTAAAAACTTTATTGCTTTTTTTACCATCTTTGGATGGACCGGCGTAGCCTTGTCAGGAAGTGGTATAGGAAAAGTCTGGATTCTCATATTCTCCGTTATTGCCGGATGCCTGGTAGTGGCGATGATGGTTTTTTTAATGAACAGCATGAGCAAGCTGAAAGAAAGCGGGACATTAAAAATGGAAAATGCTGTGGGTAAAACGGCAACCGTATATTTGCTCATTCCTGCTAATCGTAAAGGTGTTGGAAAAGTGATTGTAACTGTACAGGGTGCGATGCGCGAACTGAATGCAGTAACGAACGATGAGGTGGACATTACAACGGGTAGTTTGGTTAAGGTGACAGAAATAGCAGGTGACAATATGTTGGGAGTGACGCATATTT
Source organism: Chitinophagaceae bacterium (assembly GCA_044463745.1). Taxonomy (GTDB): domain Bacteria; phylum Bacteroidota; class Bacteroidia; order Chitinophagales; family Chitinophagaceae; genus Ginsengibacter. Next base: position 12,568 of record JBIQMB010000005.1, read on the forward strand.
AAAAATAAAAAACAAAAAACTGTTTATATGGAAAATGGGTTGGTGATTATCATTACCGGTATAATTGTATTCGGTTTTATTCTGATTTTCTCGATGTTTCGCCGCTATCGGCGTTGTCCTTCAGACCGCATACTGGTCGTTTACGGAAAAGTAGGCAAAAATAAGGAAGGGAGTTCTACGGCCAAGTGTATCCATGGGGGCGCTGCATTTATATGGCCAATTATTCAGGATTACTCCTACCTGGATCTTACACCCATTTCAATTGAGGTAAACCTGACCAGTGCGCTGAGTAAGCAGAATATACGAGTGGATGTACCTTCAAGATATACCGTAGGAATCAGTACTGAGCCGAATGTGATGCAAAATGCAGCCGAGCGCTTACTTGGTATGCAACGTCCTGCCATTCATGACTTGGCCAAGGATATTATTTTGGGTCAGATGCGTTTGGTGGTAGCGATGATGGATATTGAAGAAATAAACAGTAACCGGGATAAGTTTCTGGCCAACATTGCTTCGAATGTAGAAGCGGAATTGAACAAGATAGGCCTGAAGATGATCAACGTAAACGTTACAGACATCAAGGATGAAAGTGGATACATTGACGCCTTAGGTAAGGAAGCAGCAGCAAAGGCCATTAATGAAGCGAAGATCAGGGTGGCAGAACAGGAGCGTACCGGAGATATTGGAAAAACAGTAGCGGAAAAAGAGAGAGATATCAAAGTTGCAGAATACGAAAGAGACAGAGACATTCAGGTAGCCATTGCAGTCAAAGACAGAGAGGTGGAAATAGCCGGAGCCAACAGAGATGAAGATATTGGTAAAGCAGAGGCGGAAAGAGAAAAGCGTATTAAAGTAGCTGAAGCCAACGCGGTGGCGGTAGAAGGAGAGAACCTGAGTAAGATTCAGATAGCGGATAGTGAGGCATTACGCAGAGAGAGAGAAGCGGAGGCATTGAAAAGAGCCACAGCGAGTGAAAAGGTACAGTCAGCCCTGGCCTTACAGGAGGCTTACATTGCCGAGCAAAAAGCAGAAGAAGCCCGTGCGGAAAGAGACAGGGCGTCGCAAAATGCAAGCATCATCGTAGCGGCGGATATTCAAAAACAAAAATTGATTATTGAGGCTCAGGCAGCAGCAGAGCAACTGCGTGAAAAAGCCAAGGGTGAAGCCGACGCAATTTTTGCCAAACTGGAGGCAGAGGCACGCGGTGTTTATGAAATGCTTACCAAGCAGGCGGAAGGTCTTGACAGAATTGTAAAAGCAGGGGGCAACAATCCGAAAGACGCGGTTCTGTTGATGATTGCAGATAAGCTGCCTGAACTGGTGAAACTGCAGACTGAGGCTATCCAGAATATCAAGATTGATAAGGTTACTGTATGGGATGGTGGTGGTCAGAATGATGGCAAAAATAATACGGCCGGATTTGTCAGTGGTTTATACAAGGCCGTTCCACCATTGAAGGATGTATTTGATATGGCGGGTATGACGCTGCCGGAGTATCTGGGAAAACAAAGCGAAGAGACGCCAAAAGAAAAGAACGAACCGGAGGATAAAAAGAAAATTTAGGACAGCGTCTTTAGTTAAACGATTGGTCACATCGGGCATTTAAAGATCTTCAAGATAATCTTTGATTTACCTAAAAGATATACCATGACCAAAATTATTTTTACGATTTTATTTGGTGTGGCCTTCCAATTTGTATTTGGCCAATCGGAATTAAAAAATGATTTTGACCAATCGGTCGGCCATCTTAAATCGGGAAATTATAAAGTTGCTGTAAACGGTTTTTCAGAAGTTCTTGCTAAGGCAACAGATGTAGATCTCAAGAAGTTTTGTCTTATTTATCGTGCATTTTCTTATAATGGTTTAGATGAATTTGATAAAGCAATTGCAGATCTGGATAAAGCCGTAGAGCTGGACCCGGATGACCTTGCTACATATACTGACCGGGGTAAAACCAAGGGGTACATCAATGATTTGGAAGGTGCAAAAAAGGATTTTCTCTTCGTACTGACAAGAGACACTGCCGGCGATCAGGCAAAGGCAGCTTACCATTATTTGGGAAAGATTTCTTATGCTGAAAAGCATTTTGAACAATCCATCAGATATTTTAATAAACTAATTGCTTTGGTTCCACGGGATAGCGATGCATATTTCACAAGAGGGGCTGCTAAAGGAATGATTTCAGATTTGGCCGGTTCGATAGAAGATTATAGCAAAGCAATAGGAATAGATCCGGATTTCGCCGAAGCTTATGCTAATCGTGGGGTTGCAAAGATTAATTTGCTTACCAGAAACGGCAACATTCAGCCTACCCAAAAGCAAACAAAGGATGCCTGCAAAGATTTACGCAAGGCGAAGCAGCTCGGCGATGACTCAGTTGATGATCTGATATTTATTTACTGCGAAAAAAAATGAAGCGAAATTTAACGCTCATTATTCTGTAAATCCAATTTTCCACATTCCTCTCAGGTCACCCATCTGATAGCCTATAGCTTTATCAGCCGTATATTTTTCCGCAATGATTTTTTGAGTGGATGATGAAATGTCGTCCTTACTGCCATGGCATTTAAGACAGGTTTCCATTCCGATCATAATTGGTTTGTAATAGAAAATCTTTCCCTCTTCGTTTTGTTTGATAAAGTGTTTTCTTTCCGAAACAATCTCTTCCCATGCTTCTTTGTCAATCCCGGTTTCAATTGCATTTTCTGCATTACGGTTTTTATCGCTCAACCTTTGGAGAGAAACTTCATAGGCCTGCCCAACCGAATCGGTAAGTGGAATAGCACGTGTATTGCAAAATTCTACAGCGAAATCTGTCCCTCCCTGCTGAATGGCCGCAGCTACATTTTGTAATAATGTGGCCTGCGCATTGTTGGCAATACTATCACCCAATTGCAGATACATTGCCAAATCGTCGTCGGTTACTTCACGGCTTGTGCTGTCTTGATTGTCTTCATTGCAGGCGATAAAAGCGAACGCCAAAAAAGGCAATAAAAAAATTTTTTTCATATTTTTTACATCAGATAGGTGAAATGCTGATTCCTCTATTTCACCTCCTCATAGGAGATATCTTCACTCAACCGGTTTGTTTTGTACGATTGAGAAAAAGGTCTGTTGCAACTGCCTGCAACTCCGCCACAACCTACATTGAGCACAGGCATGATAGAAAACAAAGCTCCTACAACGGCTAACATCCATTCTCCCATCATTATACCCTGTACTATAATGAAAATGCCTATCGCTAACCTTAGCAACCTCATGAAATTCCAGCCTTTGATATAATTCCTCATGAATTTTATTTTTTTTAAACTTTCCTTAATGATGCAGAGCTTCTTTTTTTTCTTTCGATGGCTCCTTCACCACTACACCACACGCTCCCCATTCGGCCATGCCATGAAGATAATTTTTTACATTATTAAACCCTGCCTGTTTCAAGATAGATGTTGCGATGGCAGAGCGATCCCCCGATTGACAATGGACAACGAGGCTTTTCTTCTTGTCGATTTTGTCAAGATTTTCGGGCAGCGTACCTACAAAAACATGGGTAGATCCCTTTACATGGCCGGCGTCGTACTCAGAGGCGCCCCTGACGTCTATTATCTGAACGTCATCTTTGCCGATATAGGTTTTAAATTCATCGATTTCAACAATGTCGATATGGTCTAATTCCAAACCGAGATCGCTTATGTCGGAGATGTATCCATAAATATTGTCAAGTCCTATGCGCATGAGCTTTCTTGTAAGATCCTCCATCTGATCATCGTTTGCCACCAGTACAAATTGCTCCTGAAAGTTAAGGAACCATCCGCACCAGGTGGAAAAAGAATTATTGCCCTGAATGTTTATGCTTCCGGGAATAAATGCCTTGGCAAATTCAACCTTATTTCGGGTATCTATCACTTTTAATCCATTATGATAGGCGGATAAAAATTCCTCCCTGGTCAGTTTAGGATGCTTGGGAACTTCTATCATCAATTTCCGGTTCACCTTGTTCAGGTGCTTCATCATAGCAAAATATTTCGGGGGTTCGGGTTGATTAGCCAGGAGCTGATCCACAAAAGCCTGTTCATCATTTCCATATTGCAGCGCCCAGTTACGAAGCTTTTCGTATCCAACGGTTGTGCCCGGAACTGCACCCAACGCTTTGCCACATGCGGATCCTGCCCCATGTGCAGGCCACACCTGAATATAGTCAGGAAGGGCTGCGAATTTTTTCAGTGATTGAAACATCTGTCGCGCTCCTTCCTCCTTGGTTCCTTTTATTCCTGCGGCTTTTTCTAAAAGATCAGGCCTACCCACATCTCCTACAAAAACAAAGTCGCCGGTAAACAACATGACCGGCTCGTCTGAAGCCGGGTGATCGGTCAATAAAAAACTGATGCTCTCCGGTGTATGCCCGGGTGTATGTAAAACTTCGAGTGATAAATTCCCAACTTTTATGACATCTCCATCCTTAACACCTTTATGCGGAAATTCATATTGCCATCCCTCTCCGCCTTCGTCAGAAAGATACATGGTAGCACCGGTAACAGCGGCAAGTTCGCGCGAGCCACATAAATAATCTGCATGGATATGTGTTTCGGTTATATGGGTTATTTTCAGCTTATTCTGATTGGCTATTTGCAGGTAAACGTCTATATCTCGTTGCGCATCGATAACAATGGCTTCTTTTGTTGCCTGGCAGCCGATAAAATAGCTTCCCTGTGCCAGACTTTTATCATAAATGTGTTGAAAAAACATAATTAATTTATTTTAAGAGCGTAAAGGTAATAAGATTGAAGGATTGTGAGCTTCAGGTTTACTTAACCGAAGTGACAAAAAAGCGAAGCACGCTGTTGTAATGTGGTTCCGGTATCCATCTGCAGCAGCGCATGGAATCAAATCAGCCAACCTTTGGTTCGTAGTTCATCAATCATTATTCAGGAGTATCCGCTTGAAAAAATCTCGTATTGCTTTTTTTGGAGCCGGTTAATCAAACCGGTTTATTCATTACCTCTTTTACTGTAGAAATCAGATTGGTATTTGTTTTCATTGAATTTGTAACGAGGCATGCTGATTTGGATTTTTCCAAGACCCGAATTGCTTTTTCCTCATTTTCGGCGGCGTCATCTAACACTACAAGGGGTTCTATGGTTGCTTCGGTGATTAGAAATTTACCATCCACTATTTCAAGTTTGCAAGTAGTCTTGCACGAAAATTCTTCAAAACTTAATTTGAAATTTTCAGCAATAGCCACAAATGTTGACATAAAACAACTGTTGATAGCGGCTGCGTAAAGATGTTCGGGCGACCATATGCCGGGTATTCCGCCCGGAAACTCTGGTGGCGTTGCACAGGTTATTTTCTCATTCAAAACGGGCGATGTTAATGTTCCTTTTCTGCCACCGTCCCAACGAAGGTTTACTTCATAATGATGTTCTTTGGCCATATTTAATTAATTTCTTGTTTTCACTTTACCGACTTATTACTGTTCGGATTTGCTGCAAAAATCTGAATCATTTTTGCTTTATATGGCTACTTTAGTCACAATCAAGATGGTTTATAGGACAGGTTAGCGGAATATTTGGCCTTCCTTCTATGTATATATTTTTTGATTCAATTACTTTTCATTTAAAAAATTGTATCCCGGACAGATGAGTCAAAAATATTCTGATTTGAAAATCAGATTAAAGGATTATGGATTGGTTCATTGAGAATGTACCTGCAGTAGATTAATTGTCGTTTAAAACGATTTTATTCCTGCCCAGTTGAACCACTCCGTTTTCTTCTAATTGTTTTAAAAGCCGGGAAACGACGGCACGTGCTGTGCCCAGCTCATTGGCCAATTGCTCATGAGTAGTGGTGATGGTATGAGAGCCTGTTAGTTCAGATTTTTTTCTGAGTAAACTAAGTAATCTTTCATCTACCTTTTTAAAAGCAATTTCATTGACGATCTCCAACAGTTCTTCAAAACGTTTGTGATAAAGGCGGAAAATATAATCAAGCCACTCGGGATGCTCTTTGATAAACAATGAAATTTTTTCTACCGGAAGAAAGAGAATCTCTGCATCTTCTTCCACTTCTGCCCTCACTTTGCTCGTTTCACTATGCAGGCCTCCCAAAAATGACATGATACAACTCTCACCGGCTTTAATATAATACAGCAGGATTTCTCTTCCGTCTTCTTCTGTTCTTACTACGCGCATGATGCCCTTCGTTACAATAGGGATGGCTCTGATATAAGCATTCTCGTTAAGAATAACACTTCCCGCCTTGTAACTTTTATGAATACTGTATTTATTTAATTTCTCAATCAACTCAGGCGATGATCTGAATTCTTCAATTTGCTCTAATGTTTCCATCAGCTAAAGATAACTTTAATTGATAAAGATATCGGCGGAATATTTTAATCAACCATGCACTTCCAATTTTCTTTTCCGAAACCGGATTAACTCAAAAATTTATATCCTTTTAAAATCAGGGATAAATCCATCAATGCCGAATAATTTTTTGCATAGAGATAATCCGTGTGAGACAATACCTCATAGGGTAGAAGATTTTTTTCGGTTGGCAAGCCGGTCGTAGTCAGAACGCCTTCTTTAAGCCGTGGCAGATCATCGGTTTGAGCCGAGTAGGTTATAAAACTTTTTTGAGCCCACAATATTTGCCAGCAATTACTCATGAACTGTCCTGCGCGTTTTTTGAAAATAAGATGTACAGGGAATGTGACCAGAAAAGCAATAACCATCAATGCGTCCATTAATCGTTTCACTCTCCGGTAAAGAGGATTTGAAAGGCGGAAATTTACTTTCGCTGCCCGATATTCACCGGTTTCATTCTTGTTGCGACTTCCGATAATGCTACTGCTTCCCGAAGCAAAAAAACTGGCTTTAATTCTTTTGGGAAGTTCTTCCACCATCCTGATAATTTTTTTGAATGAGACCGCGCCTTCGCAAAAGATAATCTCATCTATGGCGCCGGAATCAAATATCTTCTGATGGTTTTTCCATTTTTGCATATCATCCGAACTCTCTCCGTTCAAAGAAATCCTGCCTAATATAACTTCCTTCTGTCCCGGGTTTTTCAAAATCTCCATCACCGCATTGTATTCTTCTATTGAACCTGCTATAACGGTTTTTTCACGGTCAGAGGGCTTTGCACTCTGAATAACTTTGAACCCTACAAGCATATACCGCACCGCGCTTAACAAAATAAATGTGATGCCAACAGCGCTCAACAGCATCCCTCTTGAAAATTGTGTAGACTCAGGAACAAGTGCATAAATAGTGAAAAGAATAAGCGTGGTAATTAAAATGGCTCTGTTCAGGCGCGATTGCCTGTAACCATTATCATAAACGCCCGAATAGTATGAAGTGATAAGATAAAGAATGGTGAAAGCAGGATATGTGATCAATAAAATTCTCTGGTCGTATGCAAGATAATGCAGCAAATATTTTGCCCATGCCCATTTAACCAACCAAAAGCAGAGAAAAATGATAAAGATATCTATTACCGGCATGCCCACCCACTTTAAAAAACGTGATACGGCGGAGAGGGTGGCCCGAATAGCAATGCCAAACTGGATAAATAGATTGAAAAGGCCTGCTTTGGAACCGCCATAATGTTTTTTTGCAAAGACACTCATGGCTCTGTAAAACATTTTTACATAATTCAGGCTGCCTTTTTTCGTGCTCTCTCCTTTGAAATGGATGATGGATACTTCAGGAAAATAATAATTCGAGAATCCGGCTTTCTGGATGCGGTAGCTCAGGTCAATGTCCTCTCCATACATGAAAAAGTCTTCATCGAAGCCCTTTACTTTTTCCAATACATTTCGATGCAGGAAGATAAATGCTCCGGCCAGAACGTCTATTTCATGGATTTGGGTTGGATCCAGATGCCCGAGATGATACCTGGCAAAAACATTTGATTTCGGAAACAGGGATGAAAGTCCCGACAGCTTGAAAAGCGATGTAAAAGGATCCGGAAAAGCCCTCTTGCTTTCCTTTAGAAAATGTCCGGCCCCGTCAAGCATGCGTACGCCCAATGCTGCTTCATTATTTTTGGATTTGAGAAAATCAATACATCTGACGAAGCAATCTTCGGGGATAAGTGTATCCGGATTTAAGAATAAAATATAATCTCCCCGGGCAATTTTCAGCGCCTGGTTATTGGCCGCTCCAAACCCTGCATTTTTGTTGTTGTAAAAATATTGGAACGGGATATCCGTCTTCCAATCTTCAAAAAATGTTTTGCTTCCATCCGTTGAACCATTATCCACCACAATGATTTCTCCATCGATATCATTAAGCGCAGCCTGTACGGAGAGCAGGCACTGCTCCAAAAAATACCGCACATTATAATTGACTATGATAACGGAGACTTGCAGAGTAAAGGTTTAAAGTTTCGGATAAATAAGTTCATGCTTACACCGGCAAAGTAACAAACATCCTGTAAATTCACAGATAGTCTGCATCGGGTTCGTAAAAATAAATAATCTTTGCAGTATGTATAAAGAAACATTAATAGAGGCAATACATGCCGGTGCAAAGGAAATCAAACGCTTTTTTGACGGCAAGTTTACGATTGGTCACAAAGAAGGAATTAATAATTTAGTGACGCAGGCAGATTTTGCTTCGGAAAAAGCGATCATGGACGTAATCAGAAAAGCATTTCCCAATGATGGAATTGTGAGTGAAGAAAGCCCGGAAATAAAAACGGAAAGTGAATATAAATGGATTATTGATCCGATTGACGGTACCATTAATTTTGCAAATGGCATTCCGCTGTGTTGTGTCAGCATCGGAATCGAGCACAAGGATGAAATGTATATGGGAGCGGTTTATAATCCGCTGATGAATGAATTTTTCTTTGCCGAAAAGGGAAAAGGAGCTTACCTGAATGATAAACCCATCCGGGTAACCAAGCGCGATGAGGTAATACATAGCTGCCTGGTGACAGGATTTCCTTATACTTATATTCATGATTCAAATGGCCCGTTGCAGGTTTTCGCGCGTCTGATAACTCGGGGAATTCCCGTGCGCAGATTGGGCAGTGCAGCCATTGATTTGTGCTGGGTAGCTGCCGGCAGATTTGACGGTTTTTACGAGCATCAGCTTCATGCCTGGGATAGTGCTGCAGGTTTCTTGATTGTAGAAGAAGCCGGAGGAAAAGTTACCAACATGAGGGGAGAAAAGTATTCTCCTTACGAATTTGGCATTGTGGCAACCAATGGTTTAATACATGAAGAACTGCTCCGGTACGTGGATGGCACAATAGATGCAGGAAAATAAAACAAAATAATTACGATGA
>JBIQMB010000006.1:0-20268 GCA_044463745.1 Chitinophagaceae bacterium
AAATATTAATCCATGTACCAGGAATTAGTAAACAAAAAAAAGAAACTCGCTGTGGTAGGATTAGGTTATGTCGGTCTGCCTATAGCGCTTGAGTTTGCAAAAAAAATCTCAGTTATCGGTTTTGATATCAATTCAAAGCGTATTGAAATGATGAAGAATCATATCGATCCGAGTAATGAACTATCGGCTGAGGATTTTGATAATACAGATATTGAGTTTACCAATAGTCTTGAAAAGCTTGCTGAGGCAAGTTTTTATATCGTTGCTGTTCCCACTCCGGTGGATGAAAATAAGGTTCCGGATTTGACGCCGGTTTTGAAGGCTAGTGAGACAATAGGAAAGGTGATAAGCAAAGGTGATTATGTAGTTTATGAAAGCACGGTTTATCCCGGTTGTACAGAGGAAGACTGCCTGCCTATTATCGAAAGCCTTTCAGGTCTTAAAATGTGCGATGACTTCAAACTTGGTTATTCTCCAGAGCGCATTAATCCAGGAGATAAGCATCACACATTAAGCAATATTGTGAAGGTTGTGAGCGGCTGCGATGCGGAAAGCGCTGAAACTATTGCAAAGGTTTACGAATTGGTTGTACAGGCAGGCGTGCACCGCGCTTCGAGCATCAAAGTGGCAGAGGCTGCCAAGATAATCGAAAACACCCAGCGCGACCTGAACATTGCGTTGATGAATGAACTTAGTGTTATTTTCAACAAGATGAACATCAACACCTTTGAGGTATTGGAAGCAGCAGGAACGAAGTGGAATTTTTTAAAATTTCAGCCGGGACTTGTGGGTGGGCACTGCATCGGTGTAGATCCTTACTATCTTACCCACAAAGCAAAAATGCTTAACTATAATGCACAGGTGATTCTGGCGGGCAGATCCATTAATGATGGCATGCCTAACTTTGTAGCAGAAACCATTAAGAATTATCTGGATGAAAAGAATATTGATCATCCGAAAGTATTGGTGTTGGGTACTACCTTTAAAGAGAATGTAAGTGATATAAGAAATTCAAAGGTAGCAGATGTCATTAAGCGGCTCATGAGCTTCTCATACGAAGTACATGTTTCGGATCCGCATGCTGATAGCGATGAATTGGTTCGTGAGTATGGATATCCGCTCAATGGCGAGCCAATAGATGATTATGATGCTGTAATCATTGCTGTTCCGCACAAGGCTTATCTGGATTATGATGATGATTACTTTACAAAAATTACCAAAGATCATGGCCTGATAGCTGATGTCAAAGGCATCTACAGAGGAAAAATAAAAAACAGAAAATACTGGAGCCTATAACCCATTTTTTATAAACACAAAATAATTGGAAAAGAAATTTCATTCAGAAGACCTAAGCCCATATTCCTTTCTTATAACAGGAGGAGCAGGATTTATCGGAAGTCATATTGCGGAATATTTATTGAAGAATAATGCAGGCAAAGTACGGGTATTTGATAATATGGCAAATGGTTTTGAATCGAACCTGAATATTCTCAAACAATACCCTGCCTTTGAGTTTTTGGAGGGTGATATTCGTAATGCCGACACCTGCCAACAGGCCTGCATGGGCATCGATTATATCAGCCATCAGGCAGCGCTGGGCTCGGTACCACGTTCTATCAATAATCCGATTGATACCAACGATGTGAATGTGGGTGGCTTCGTGAATATGATGAAGGCAGCCGTAGATAATAAAGTTAAGCAGTTTGTATACGCGTCTTCATCATCAGTATATGGAGACGAACCCAATCTTCCCAAGAAGGAAGAAAGAACAGGTAAATGTCTGTCGCCCTATGCCGTGAGTAAAAAAGCGAATGAATTATATGCACATGTTTTTGCTTCCGTTTATCACATTCCGCTCATGGGGTTCAGGTATTTTAATATTTTTGGCCCGCGACAGGATCCGGATGGGCCTTACGCTGCTGTGATTCCCCTTTTTGTAAAAGGTATTCTGGAGCGCAGTGCTGTATATATTAATGGAGATGGTGAACAAACAAGAGATTTCACCTATGTTGAAAATGCTGTTCAGGTCAATGTTAAGGGCATGCTCACTAAAAATGAAAATGCTCTGGACCGGGTTTATAATGTAGCTTGCGGAGAGAGTTATTCTGTAAATGAGTTGTATCAAAGAATTAAAGCGCATCTGAACAGTGACTGGGAGCCGGTTTATCGCCAGCCGCGCGAAGGTGATGTAAGAAACTCGCTGGCAGATATTTTATTGGCAGAAGGATTATTGGATTATCATCCTTCCACCAAATTTGAAGAAGGACTCCGGAATACGATCGCTTATTTTGAAAAGTTTTATAAAACGAGTTAGAAAAAATTCAGCAGCTAATGGAGATTGAGCAAACAGGTTTTCCGGGACTTTTGGTTATCAGGCCCGATGTTTTTGAAGATGAACGCGGATATTTTTTCGAAAGTTATAATTACAAACACCTTTCTAAAGAAGGCATACTTTTTAATTTTTTACAGGACAACCAGGCCAGATCAACCTACGGAATTGTGCGGGGACTTCACTATCAACTCGAGCCTTATGCGCAAACAAAACTGGTAAGGGCACTGGAGGGAAATATTCTGGATGTGGTGGTTGACATTCGTAAGCATTCTCCCACCTTTGGTAAAGTATTTACTATTGAATTATCAGCGGAGAATAAGCTCCAATTATTGGTTCCACGTGGGTTTGCGCATGGTTATTCAGTTTTATCCCAAACGGCAGAAGTATTTTATAAATGCGACGCTTATTATAACAAAGAAAGTGAGGGAGGAATCAGATGGAATGATCCTGAGTTGAATATTGATTGGAAAATTCCGACTGATAAAGTAATCTTATCTGCTAAGGACGGTAAATATCCCGGACTGAAGGATTGTGAAAATAATTTTGTTTTTCAGGATACGATTTATAAATGAAACAGTCTTCTACAAAAAATATTCTGGTAACCGGCGCAGGTGGCCAACTTGGCAGGGAACTTTTTGACTTGGCTGCCAGGTATCCGGACTTTCAATTTCTTTTTGCAGAAAGGAAGGAGCTGCCCATTGAAAATAAGGAGGCAGTAAAGGAATATTTTGAAAATAATTCTATTCAGTTTTGCATTAATTGTGCAGCTTACACGGCAGTAGATAAGGCTGAGGAAGAAACAGAAAAAGCGATGCTGATTAATGCCACAGCAGTAGGTGCGTTGGCAAAAGTTTGCAAAGAATACGGTGCCATATTCATCCATATTTCTACTGATTATGTTTATGATGGCACCAAAAAAGAACCATTGAGAGAGGATAACGAAGTAGCTCCCCTTAATAGTTATGGCCGTTCTAAATTGGCAGGAGATCAACTGGCGTTGGAAAATAATCCTGACTCAATCATCATCCGCACCTCGTGGGTGTATTCATCCTACGGTCATAATTTTTTAAAGACAATGATGCGCCTGCTTGTTGAAAAAGAAGAAATAAGTGTAGTAGCTGACCAAATTGGAAGTCCTACCTATGCGGCCGATTTAGCTGAGGTAATAATGACTTTTACAGATGCTATTTCTGGTGGTAAAAATTTTTCAGGAATATACAATTATGCTAATTATGGCATTACTACCTGGTTTCAATTTGCCCAGCTTATTAAAGACAGGGTGGGAAGCAATTGTACCATCCATCCCGTTACCTCGTCACAGTATCCGACCAAAGCCATTCGGCCATTGTATTCCGTTCTTGATACAGAAAAAATTAAAAATGATCTGGGGATAAATATCCCGTTCTGGAAAAACAGTGTAGATCGGTGTATTGATAAAATACTAAGCGATTCGTAGGTTTTTCCGCTGTTAACCATACTTCGAGGCTCTTTTCTGATTGTCACAAAACTGTCAAGATAAACTGGTTTTGTTTTTGTTATCCTAAATTTGCATCAAAAGATTTTATTTCATGGAACGGCCATCGTATAATCTTAAAACCGGAGAAGGCAAACTATTTAATGAGTTAAGAAAAAGAGTAAAAGAAAGAGTAAATTCTATACCTGAAAACAGAGATCGTTACATACAGATTAAAGTTTTTCTTTTACCTCTTATTTATTTTGGCAGCTATTTTATCGCCATTTTTAATGGATCAAACCCCTGGCTATACACAGGTATGTTTGTGATTATGGGGCTCACCCTGGTGCTGATTTATTTAAATCTGATACACGAAGCGGCTCATAATAATATTTTTAAAAAGGAAAAATACGATAAGTGGGTACTTTTCGTTTTTGACCTTATAGGTGCTAACAGTTATATGTGGCAAAAGCGGCATATAGAAAGTCATCATTCTTACCCAAATGTGGATGGGTGGGATACGGATGTGGAGCAAAGTGGCCCCATTCTGATTATGCCTCATTACGAACCGAAGGGTATTCAAAAATATCAGCACAGGTACATCTTTTTTATTTACCCCTTGTACTTGTTTAATTGGTTATTGATCAGAGATTTCAGGGATTACTTTTCTAAAAATCGGGTTATCTACAAAGTACATGGTGCCATGCCGGTGAAGCAAAAAATAAGAATGGTTTTCTTTAAACTTTTTTATTTGTTTTATCAGGTCGGGATTCCTGTATTGTTTTTTAAGGTTTCTTTCGGGCTGGCGTTGGGTGCCTGGGCATTGCAAATTCTTGTGGCAAGCGTGTTTGCCCTTTTTGTTTTGCTTCCGCTGCATCCACTTCCGGATAATATGTTTCCGTTGCCAGACAAAGACAATGTGCTTCCGTACAGTTGGCTGCGCCACCAATTAGAGGTTACCAACGACCTCTCGCACAACAACTGGTTTATCCGTAATGTATTGGGCAATTTCAATTTCCACGTAGCGCATCATTTATTTCCCACTTATAGTTATCTCTATTACAATGAAATTTCGGAGGAAATAGAATCCTTTGCGCGCGAGCATGGAATGAATTATAAGCGAATACCTTTGTTTACTGCGCTTAAAAAACACTGGACCCTGTTAAAAATGAATGCAGAGAAGGGAACGCTCCATCACGTATTTGAGGGATTGGATTCCTGATGAAAGAAAGGTGTGTAGCCGGCTTTGCGGAAATTAAATAACATAATAAAAGGACAATTTGGTTAGGCAAGGGTGATGGCTTTGGTGCGTGCAACAATGGATCACGTTATGAGGATGGATCTAAACCTGAAATCCAATGAGATCAGGTACTCTAGGGTGTTCTTTAATCCCAATGATATTAAATGCAGAAAATAGTGACCTGCGTTGAATAACTGTATAGTATGCATCAAATAGAAAAAGCCACTTAAGAAAGTGGCTTTTTTTGTTGCGAAGGGAGGGATCGAACCTCCGACCTTCGGGTTATGAGCCCGACGAGCTACCGCTGCTCTACTTCGCGATGTGGAGTGCAAATTTACGACCTTCGCAGGTGCCTGCCAAATTTATCTTTGTGAAGTTTCTGTTATTAAGCATTTATTTTTTTTGATAAACCGTACTTGCTCCGCTCGAACTGATTTTTGTTTGCGGTGTCCCTTTGTAATAAACATCGCTTGCGCCTGTGGCATTAACTTCCAAAAAGTGGTTAACCGTTAATTGTACGTCCGAAGCGCCCGACGCTTCTACAGTGGCTTTTTCTGCAGTAAGCTGATATGACTTAAAGTCGCTGGCTCCTGAGCAATTGATACCCAGTTCCTGCACATTCCCTTCAAAAACCGCCTTGGAAGCACCGGTCATATAAATGTTTAATCTCGCTACACTTACTGTGGCGGATAGTTTACTTGCTCCTGAAAGTTTAACCTCCAGCCGGTCTTCTTCAACCCGCTCAGCAAATTTGACACTGACAGCACCGGTAGCTTCTATTTTTTGAAGTGTTGTGTAAGAAATGTAGGCCCTTAGCGTACCTCTGCGCGAAGAGCGGAGATTGCCTCGCGGAGAACCGGAAATATATAAAACACCATCCTTTACCTCAGTTTTAATTTGGGCATTTGATTCATTCACTCCATCGCTGACCACTACAGCCTGCTCCTTACCTGCGGTCACCAATAGATGCACACCGCCCGATACATACACAGAATGGAACTCAGGAACCTGCCGCACCTGAGCATACGGATCATTTATAACTAATTGGGCACTCCCGGTCAGGCTTACCAGTGCCAGATTGATTATTAAAAACAGATATTTCATCATTTGTGGTTTGTATAATAATACGAATGAACGTATAAAATGTTACATGTTGAGAAAAATATTTATCTTGCGTTTAATTATTTAAACCGGGGTGCTCCGAATACGGGGCTGAGAAAATACCCGCAAACCTGATCAGGGTAATGCCTGCGAAGGGAGGAAATGCTAACATATTTATCTTCCTTTATTATTCGGCTTATTCATGATCATCAATTATTGTATGATATGAAAAAGTTTATTCTTTATCTGATGTTTGGCTGTGCTATACAGCCGGCAGCTGGTCAGATCACCGATACTACGCGACTATCTGACACGCTTTTACTTCAAAACATTGAAGTGCTTGCAATCCGGGCTTCAGACAAAGCTCCTTTTGCTAAAACGAATCTTTCAAAAAATGAAATCAGCTCAAAAAATCTGGGGTACGACCTGCCCTTTGTGCTGGATCAAATGCCATCCGTTATTACCGGATCAGACGCCGGAAATGGCGTGGGCTACACCAACCTAAGGATAAGGGGATCCGATGCGAGTCGCATCAACGTAACGCTGAACGGCATACCCTTTAATGACGCAGAAAGTCAGGAAACATTTTTTGTTAACATGCCTGATATCAGCTCTTCGGTAGAGTCGATACAGGTGCAGCGCGGGGTGGGAACAAGTTCCAATGGCTCGGGTGCATTCGGGGCTACCATCAACCTGAGTACCAATGAATTTAATGCTACCAACTATGCAGAACTGAACAATGCTTACGGCTCATTTAATACATGGAAAAACACACTTAAAGCCGGAACCGGCCTGATAAACGGGCACTTCACCATTGATATGCGCTTGTCGAATATCACATCCGACGGCTACGTTGACAGAGCCACCAGCGATCTGAAATCGTTCTTAGCCAGTGCGGCCTATCTGAATAAAAAAACTTCACTGCGATTCAATATTATTTCCGGAAAAGAAAAAACTTATCAGGCATGGAATGGCGTGTCGCAAGACATGTTAAAAACCAACCGCACCTACAACTCAGCAGGTACAGAAAAGCCCGGAACCCCTTACGAAAATGAAACAGACAATTACAATCAAACGCATTATCAGCTTTTCCTTAATCAGAAAGTGAGAAACGATCTGAGTTTTAGCATAGGGACTTTTTTGGTGAGAGGAAAAGGGTATTATGAAAATTACAAAGCGTCGCAAAAATTTGAAAAGTACGGACTTCCTGACCTGGTGATAGGCTCCGAGGTGTTTCAGCGCACAGATTTGATTTTACAGAGATGGCTGGATAATTATTTTTACGGTACAGTGTTTTCCCTGCAATATTTAAAGGGCAATTCTACGATCAATTTCGGAGGTGGTTACAGCCTTTACGATGGCGATCATTTTAACCGGGTTATCTGGGCACAACAAGGTTTTACACCCGATTATTCAAGTTATCTGCTTCCGGCTCACAAACGCGATTTTAATCTGTATGCCAAATGGATGTACGCATTGGGCAGTGGGTTTAATTTATTTGCCGATGTGCAACAACGCATGGTCAGGTATGAAATCAACGGCTTTAAGGATAACCCTGATATTTACGTAAACAAAAAATACACCTTCTTAAATCCAAAGGCTGGACTGTCCTACGTTTCGGGGGGCGTAAATGCATACGCATCTTTTGCGGTTGCTGTAAAGGAGCCCAACCGAAAAGATTTTGAAGCCGGTATCAATCAGATTCCCGTTCCAGAAAAAATGTACGATTGGGAAGCCGGCATTTCTTATACAGGATCGAATTATACGGCGGGGGTTAATTTGTATTGGATGCAGTACAGAGATCAGTTGGTTAATACGGGGCAGATTAACGATGTGGGTGCTTACACCCGAACCAACGTTCCTCAAAGTTACCGGGCCGGCATAGAATTGCAAGGGGTTTACAAACCGACAACATGGCTTCGTTTGTCAGCGAATTCCTCCTTCAGCAGAAATAAAATCAAGGACTTTACCGAGTATATTTATGACGAAAATTATGTAGCCACCAAAAATCATTTTACAAATACAGATATATCTTTTTCGCCCAATGTAGTGGCCGGAGGGATGGTGACTGTTCTACCATTTAAAAATGCAGAAATCAATTTTATTTCCAAATATGTTGGTAAGCAGTTTTTGGATAACACCTCTGATCAATCCAGGATGGTGAGCGATTATTTTGTAGAGAACCTGAGATTAAACTACACACTGTCCAAGCGTATTTTCAAACAGACAGACTTTATTTTCCAGATCAATAATCTCTTCGATAGAATGTATGAAGCCAACGGTTACACCTTTAACTATTTATATGAGGGAAAGCTGTATGTGGAGAACTATTACTTCCCTATGGCGGGCATCAATTTTACGGCAGGTATTAATGTGCGTCTTTGAAAAATGATGCATTATAAAGAGCGATTTTTGGATAGCGTTTTGATGTAAGATTTTTTTAAACAACCAGACGCTTTGCAGTCCTTACAAGATTGCAAAGCGTCTTTTTTTGCCGGCTAAAAAGTTATTCCGGCTTGTACTCTCCGAATATGCCTCGAAGGGTGTCGGATATTTCGCCCAGTGTCACTTTATTTTCTACAGCATTAAGGACAGCCGGCATAAGGTTCCGGTTTTCGCGGGCCGCAGACGCAATAGCTTCCATACATTTTTTCACGTCAGCATCTGACCTTGTTGTTCTCAGCTTCTGAAGTTTGGCAATCTGCACCTGCCTGATTTCATCATTCACGGTAAATGCAGCCTCGCGGATAGGATCATCGTTGGTAAACGAATTGACCCCTACAATGATTTTTTCTCCCGATTCCACTTTTTTCTGGTATTCATACGCACTCGCAGCTATTTCGTTGGGTATAAATCCATTTTCGATGGCAGCTACACTGCCTCCCTGTGCATCAATTTTGTCAATCAATTGCCAGGCCTGCTCCTCCAATTTATCAGTCAGATTTTCTACATAGTAACTGCCCGCCAGGGGATCAACCGTATTGGGTACTCCACTCTCATGAGCAATGATTTGTTGGGTGCGCAAAGCGATAGTCACGGCCTCTTCGGTAGGAAGGTTAAGAGCTTCATCAAATCCGTTGGTATGCAAACTTTGGGTGCCGCCCAATACTGCTGCGAGTGATTGAATGGTAACGCGGATGGTGTTGTTAAGCGGTTGCTGAGCCGTGAGTGTGCTGCCACCAGTTTGGGTATGAAACCGAAGCATCATCGACTTGGGATCGGTTGCCCCAAAATCTTTCATCATCCTGGCCCACATCCTTCTTGCAGCCCTGAATTTTGCGACTTCTTCAAAAAGATCGTTGTGTGCATTAAAGAAAAAAGATAGTCTTTTTCCGAACACATCAATATCCAAACCTTTTTCGATCGCTGCTTTCACGTATGCTTTGCCATTGCTTAGCGTAAAAGCCACTTCCTGCGCTGCGGTACTTCCCGCTTCGCGTATATGATAACCCGAAATGGAAATGGTGTTCCATTGGGGTAACTCTTTGCTGCACCATTCGAAAATATCCGTTATGATGCGCATAGAGGGTTTGGGCGGATAAATATAGGTTCCACGGGCGGCATACTCTTTCAGAATGTCATTTTGAATGGTACCTCTTAACTTACTTAGATCGGCATTTTGTTTTTTGGCCAGAGCCACATACAAGGCCAGAAGAATGTACCCCGTACTGTTGATCGTCATACTTGTACTTACATCCTGCAGGGTTATTCCTTCAAACAATGATTCCATGTCTTCGATAGAATCGATAGCCACGCCCACTTTTCCCACTTCTCCTTCCGACATAGGATGATCACTGTCGTATCCTATCTGCGTTGGCAAATCAAATGCGACACTGAGTCCGCTTACACCCTGAGATAATAGATATCTGTAACGTTGATTACTTTCTTCGGCGGTGCTGAAGCCCGCATACTGGCGCATGGTCCACAACCTGCCCCGATACATGTCGGGTTGGATGCCGCGTGTGTAAGGATATTTTCCTGGTTCTTCGCCGGCCAGGTCTTTGGGTAGATCCGATGAATGATAAACCGGTTTTATTTCGATTCCTGAATCAGAAAATATTTGTTTTTTCATGCAGGAAAGGTAACCTTTCTACATCAATTTTTTAGCTTCATAATTGATGGCATCGTTTACCACATTGTGAAGCGAAGCTTTCGGATTATTGATAATGAAATCGATGATTTGTTTGTTCAGATCCAGCGCACTGGCGTTGGGAGGCAGGGTAGAGGCAAGTTGGTTGATGATGTAGATCGTTTGTTCCTTCATATTGTCAATACCTTTCCATATTTCGGGCTGAATATAGATTTGCTGGCTTACATTGTATTCGAATTCCTGCTTGATGTTTTCAATAAGGGATGATTGCATTTCACGTGATGAAAGTCCTGCATGGGGTACCCTTGATAAAAGATTCTGAAGCGAAATCCGTTCTGACAAAACAGTCAGCCGCTCGTATGCCTGCAATTGCAATTTGACCATTTCATTATCACGTGGATGGTTTTCAGCGTTTGACAACGACTTTTTCATGGATGAAATCTCTGTCAATACCCACACAGTGGTTAAAAAAGTGATCAGCAATAAGATGATGATGATGGTCTCAAATGTTGACATAAAACTGGGGGTTAAAACCTTTTAATTGATTTGATTTAAACTTCACCTGCTATTATTAACCGATGGTGAAGTAAAGTTAAACGGATTTATAGCTTCGTATTGTAAAGTAACGTGAAATTTAAAGTTCTATTATTAATATTCATTGAAAAAATTATTCCTTACAATTTTTTAAGATTTGTACACTAATGCCTAAACAGAAGTATATTTATTTGCTAAAACATGTGGTGGGGCGTACTTTGAGCAGAAAAGATGCAGTACGAGCAGGAATTTATTTTTATGTTTGCATTAGAATCCACTGTTGTTTATGAATAGAATAAATGAATCCTTATTTCGTTTTTTAGCTATGAAACCTTTTTTGATCCGAAAATTTTTCCTGTTTATTTTATGTCTTGGCGTGATTAATTTGGGTTTTGCTCAAACATCTTTTACCAGTCTGCAAAAAAATATAACCAGAGTTGGCAATGCTTTTAACAATAAAGAAAACCTGCTCAAGAAAGAATTTGAAGAAAAGGGTTTGGAATGGCCGGCAAAGTATATCTATATCCGCAGTTTTAAATTTGATGCGCAGCTCGAAATTTGGGTAAAAAATGATTTAAAGGATAAGTATAAATTATTTAAGACTTACCGCGTGTGCCTGCAAAGCGGTACCATGGGACCCAAGCGAATGCAGGGCGATTATCAGGTGCCCGAAGGTTTTTATTACATCACTGAATTTAATCCCAGAAGTGCCTATCATTTGTCTCTGGGCTTGAATTATCCCAATCCTTCAGATAAAATTTTAAGCGATCCGGTACGACCGGGCAACAGTATTTTCATTCATGGCAGTTGTGTGTCTGAAGGGTGCATACCGGTGAGTGACGCCGATATCGAAGAGGTTTATATCCTGGCAGCTTATGCTTATGAGGCCGGGCAGGAATATATTCCGGTTCATATTTTTCCGATCAGGTACAACAATAAAAAGTCGGTGGAATATTTCCAAAATTTTTGTAAAAACAATCCGGACTTAATCCCCTTCTCAAGCCAGCTTGAACGGGCTTATGAACAATTTGAAAAAACACATCAGGTTCCCGCTATTCTGATCGACCCCAAGGGAGAGTACATTGTTGGTAATTAAACTAACAGAATTTCTCTACACGGTTTTATAGGTCACTTATTGTTCAATGTTCATCGGCACTTGGGCCATAGCTACCCGGAATCGGAACATCGAGCAACCTTAAATACATTCCCAGTTGTGCGCGATGATGGGTAATTTGGTTCAAAACCATCCTGACCACTTCAGCTTTTGTGTACTCCCGGATAATAGTATCTCCATTTCTCAGAATCCATGGTTTATCCAGATCTTTTTCAAATTCAGGTCTTAAATGTGAATCGCCGATTTCGTTCGAGCTGTCAAAAAATTTTAGAAGACTTGCTTTGTCCGGCTTATGTTCCGGTTTGAATTCCCCTTTCGAAAAATCGAGGCCATTACGCGTCATAGCCAATGCTATCCACGCGGGCATTTCAGCAATATGTGAAGCCAGCTTACCCAGCGGCATGTTTTTAGGGTGCGGTTTCCAATCCCAACTTTCTTCAGGAATGGCCGCAAACATTTTTCTTGTAATAGCCGTCTCTTCGGCAAGTTCTTTCTTAAAGATCGGGATCAAATCAGTCATAGTAGGGGGTTTAATGTGAATCCGACAAATTTATTAATTTTTTGATGGCAATCCTTTCAGATTGTAAGTTCTAATTTTGCACCATGAAAATTTTGTTGTCGTATCTAAAGCCCTATAAATGGCTTTTAGCTCTGACCCTGCTTATGGCGGCAATCAATCAGGTGTTTTCATTACTCGATCCGCTTATTTTTGGTAAGATGTTCGACAAATTTGTTGCCAATCCGCACGCTAATGAGCAAACACGCAGTGAGTTTCTGTGGGGTATTTCCGGATACCTTGGGCTGATTATCGGCGTGGCCATGGTGTCCAGAATTGCAAAGGCGTTTCAGGACTATTTTGGGAATGTTGTTACACAAAAATTTGGAGCAAAAATTTTTACTGATGGGCTGAGGCATAGCATGACCCTGCCTTACTGGGAATTTGAAGATCAGCGAAGTGGTGAAACCTTATCTATCCTTACAAAAGTGAGGGCAGATACCGAAAAATTTATCACGGCCTTTAATAACATTCTGTTCGGTGTATTTGTAGGGCTTGTCTTTGTAGCGGTCTATTCCTTTTCATTGCACTGGAGTATAATGCCGGTGTATGTTTCGGGGGTGGCTTTACTTTCTGTCCTCACCAGTATCCTGAGCAAAAAAATAAAGCGAATTCAGAAATTTATCGTAGGTGAAACGAATGCATTGGCTGGTGCATCAACCGAATCGCTGCGAAATATTGAACTGGTGAAAAGTCTGGGGCTGACTTCGCAGGAAGTGGAACGGCTGAACAACAATACCTATAAAATTCTTGGACTTGAATTAAGAAAAGTTAAGAGCATCCGAACCTTGAATTTCATTCAGGGAACATTTGTGAATTTCCTGCGACAGGTGATTATGTTCATCTTACTTTGGCTTATTTACGCCAACACCATTACACCGGGGCAGTTGATGACCCTGATGTTTTACTCGTTTTTTATTTTTGGGCCACTTCAGGAAATCGGAAATATTATTATTTATTACCGCGAAGCAGAAGCTTCACTCGGTAACTTCAAAGATCTGATGAATAAGCAACCAGAACCGCGCCCCCTTCATCCGGAAACGATCGGCAATCTAAATCACCTTGAATTTCGGCAGGTAACTTTTAAGCATAAAACCGCTCAGCATCCCTCCATCAAAGGTCTGAGTTTTCAGGTTCATGCGGGTGAAACCATCGCATTTGTCGGTCCCTCCGGTGCCGGGAAAAGTACCCTGGTTAAATTGCTTGTGGGGCTTTACAGGCCGCAGGAAGGCGATATCCGATACAATGGCAAATCGCTTGAAACCATCGATTTTGAACATCTCCGTAAACAAATCGGATTTGTAACCCAGGATACGCAGTTATTTGCCGGTACTATTCGGGAAAATATGCTCTTTGTGAATCCGGAAGCAACGGATGAACAGATTCTGGATGTATTAAAACGCGCATCCTGCCATAATATTCTGGATAGGGCAGGGGAGGGAATCTATACCGTCATCGGTGAAGGTGGTGTAAAAATTTCAGGGGGTGAAAGGCAGCGACTTTCCATTGCCAGGGCGCTGCTTCGCAATCCGCGTCTGCTTATTTTTGATGAGGCTACTTCGTCTTTAGACTCTATAACGGAGGAAGAAATTTCATTGACCATCCGGGAGGTTTCTTCGCGTAAGGAACAAATCACGATTATGATTGCCCACAGGCTCAGTACCATTATGCATGCAGATCGCATCTACGTTTTGGAAAAAGGTGAGATAGCCGAAATGGGTACCCATGAGGAACTGCTTCGCAAAATGGGATTGTATTATGCGATGTGGAGACAGCAAATTGGAGAAAGAAAAACTAAATTGCAGACCGTCTGATAAAAACTTTAAAATAAACTGAGTTGGATAAACAAAAACTTGTAGAAGAAATCAGAAAAACAAGATCCTGTCTGTGTGTGGGCCTGGATAGTGACCCGGAAAAATTACCTGAACATTTTACCGCTGATCCGGAGTCCGTTTTGGAATTTAATAAACAAATCATTGATGCTACGCTGGATACATGTGTGGCTTATAAAATCAACACCGCTTTTTATGAAAGTATGGGTTCTGAAGGATGGAAGGTTTTAGAAAAAACAGTAGCCTGCATTCCGGAAAGCCATTTTAAAATTGCGGATGCCAAACGCGGTGACATTGGCAATACTTCTACGCAGTATGCCAAAGCATTTTTTCAGGCCATGCCTTTTGATGCCGTGACCGTAGCACCGTATATGGGACGCGATAGCGTAGAACCTTTTTTAGCATTTGAAAACAAGTGGGCCATTATTCTGGCTCTGACAAGCAATCCCGGTAGCAATGATTTTCAGCAATTAAAAACCGGTGAAGCGTATCTCTGGCAGGAAGTTCTACGAAAAACTTCGCAGTATGGCAACGACCAAAATATGATGTATGTGGTGGGAGCTACCAAGGCAGCAGAGTTAAAAGAAGTACGTAAAATTGTGCCGGAGCACTTTCTGCTCGTCCCGGGTGTAGGTGCACAGGGCGGAAAACTTTCTGAAGTAATAGAAAACGGAAAAAATAAAGATACCGGTTTGCTAATCAATGTTTCACGAGCAATTATTTTTGCCGGTAAAGGCAGAGATTTTAAAGATAAAGCCCGCGAGGCCGCGATCGCTTATCATACCGAAATGAAAAACTATCTTTGAAAACATTTTTTATAAAAACCATTTTAAGAAACTAAAGTAATGGCACAGCAGGATTTATTTCAGTCACCCGATTATTTTCAGGTAGATGAACTTTTGACCGATGAACATAAAATGATTCGTCAGGCAGTACGTGATTATGTAAAGAAAGAAATTTCTCCCATCATCGAAGACTATGCGCAGCGGGCAGAGTTTCCGCAGCAGATCGTAAAACAATTGGGAGAGCTGGGTTGCTTTGGCCCTACCGTACCCCAGGAGTATGGCGGTGGCGGACTTGATTATATATCTTACGGGCTTATGATGCAGGAGTTGGAGCGTGGTGATAGTGGTGTCAGAAGCACAGCAAGTGTTCAGGGATCGCTGGTCATGTTTCCCATACATGCTTACGGAAGTGAAGAGCACAGGAAAAAATATCTGCCTAAGCTGGCCTCTGGCGAATGGCTGGGCTGCTTTGGACTTACCGAGCCGGATCATGGAAGTGATCCTTCTTCAATGAAGACCTACTTTACGGATGCCGGTGACCATGTTGTGCTAAACGGCAGCAAGATGTGGATAAGCAATGCGCCTTTTTCGCAGGTAGCCGTTGTATGGGCCAAAAACCCCGAAGGAAAGGTGCAGGGATTAATTCTGGAAAGAGGTATGGAAGGTTTTAGCACGCCCACTACGCATGGCAAATGGAGCCTGAGGGCGAGTGCTACCGGAGAGTTGGTGTTTGATAACGTAAAAGTTCCTAAGGAAAATATTCTTCCCGGTGTGGTGGGTATGAGAGGCCCGCTCAGTTGCCTTAATAAAGCAAGATATGGTATAGCCTGGGGAGCAGTAGGCGCAGCTATGGACTGCTATGATACCGCACTCAGGTATTCAAAGGAGCGCTCTCAATTTGGCAAACCAATCGGCGCATTTCAGCTTCAGCAAAAAAAACTTGCGGAAATGATTACCGAAATCACCAAGGCACAGTTATTGAACTGGAGACTGGGTGTATTAATGAGTAAGGATAAAGCGACTCCTCAGCAGGTGAGCATGGCGAAGAGAAATGCGTGTGAAATAGCAACCAACATTGCGCGCGATGCACGTCAGATGCTCGGCGGAATGGGGATTACAGGAGAATATTCCATTATGAGGCATATGATGAATCTGGAAAGCGTTATCACTTACGAAGGTACACACGATATTCATCTGCTGATTACCGGCCTGGATGTTACCGGCTTTAACGCGTTTGGTTAAGGTTGTCGTCAATGAACGGAAGCAGTAAAATATATCTCATCGGTTTTATGGGTTCGGGTAAGTCCTACTGGGGAAAAATCTGGGCCGGCTATTACGGACTAAGATTGATTGACCTGGATGATGAGATTGTGCGGAGTTACGGAATGTCCATAGATTCCATATTTGAAAAATTTGGCGAAGAAACTTTTCGTAGATCAGAAGCAGAACAGCTAAGGAAAACGGAAAATGATAAGAACGCGCTGGTGGCATGTGGCGGAGGGGTGCCTTGCTTTGGTGATAATATGGATTGGATGCTCAATAACGGAATTGTAATATACTTAAAAGCGACGCCCGGTTATTTGCTTCGGCGGGTATTGAATGAGACACATAAAAGGCCGTTGCTTAAAAAATTGAGCTCTTCTGAAATGTTATCCTTTATCGAAAAGAAACTGGCGGAGCGCGAACCCGTTTATTCACGAGCACATGTTACGCTGGATGTGGAAGCATTGACGTCTCATAGTCTGGATGGCATGATAAAGGGTGCAAATTAACTTGCGCTGAAAAAATTCCGTAAAGTTTTTTAGGTTGAAGTAACCAATGGAAATTAGGAATCAAGAATAAAAAAATTAAAAATGCATAAAGGTTATATTAAAACGGCTGCCATTATCGGTGCGCTTTCTGTTGCGCTCGGTGCTTTCGCCGCTCATAAATTAAAGGAGATATTTTCGGAATACAGCTTAAGTATTTTCGAAACAGCCGTCAGATACCAATTCTATCATGTGTTCGCTTTATTGGCCGTAGGAATTTTATTTGCACAGGGCCGCCATGGTTGGATGAAATGGGCAGGGATTTTATTTATCATCGGGATGGTTCTTTTTTCAGGATCATTGTATGTGATAGCCTGGGCTCAATCCTCGTCAGTAAGCGGCCTTAGCTGGATAGGCCCTATAACTCCTCTGGGCGGATTGTGTTTTATTCTTGGATGGATAAGTTTGTTTGTGGGAATGTCGGTTAGCAAAACCGGTACGATAAAGTAAACGTGGCTGAAACCGGATATTCTGTTTAGTATCAATGTAAAATTTGGGTTAAACCTCTGATGCTAAAGGCTGAAAGCTTGTGTTTGTTGGAATTATCGGCTCTTTGTTGTAAGATGTGTACCCTTGTATGATTTATATTTGCACCTAATGGCTACCAAGAAGAAGAAAACGAATAAAAAAGGCAAATCCACCTCAAAACTTCAATCAGATAAGATGGAAAAAATCGAGGTAAAGAAAATCTTGAAGGATGAGCGCTCGCACAAAATTGCGGGTACGATTCTTATACTTCTGGGTATCTTTCTTTTTATTGCTTTTACATCTTATTTGTTTACCTGGAAAAAAGATTTTTCACTCATCCAAAAAGGAGCGTCTATTTTATGGGGATCAGATCTTCCGGTTGCAAACAGCCTTGGCATTGCGGGTGCTTATTTTTCTGATCTTTTTTTCAGGAGAGGATTCGGAGTGGCCAGTTATATGTTTTGTCTTTTGTTTTTTGTGCTGGGTATAAATCTGATTGCGCCGAAGAAGTTATTTTCCATCTGGCGAAACATCCGTTATGTTGTGCCCGGGGTCATTGTGTTTAGCGTTACCCTAAGTTTTTTGACCCATTCGATCGGTCAAACAGTAAGTAGTTCACCGGAGTTCTTTTGGGGCGGTAGGTTTGGCGATGGGGTTAACGAATGGTTGCAACATGCCATTGGAAAAATCGGAACAGCCTTGTTGATTTTTGTTTGCTTTTTCAGCTATATCATCTGGCGGTTTAATCCTATTTTTAATGTTAAAAAAGCATCCGACAAGCTATCTGACCTTGTTCTGAATATAACGGAAAGATCGGAAGAGGAGGATACCAAACCGGCTTCGAAAATAAAGCCACTGAAGGAAAATTTAAATGGAGATCAAATGCCGGATCAGAGTGAATTAAAACTCATTGAAAAAGACGAATTAACGGAGGCGGAATCCCTGCCACCTGTTGTTCCCTTCCCGAAAGAAATATCTTCCGGTACCGGCCTGACCCTGGAAATAAAAAATGCGGATCTGCTTAATCAAGCTGAAAAACAGCCGGAGCCTGAGGTGAAAAAGGTTTCAGCCATTGATGAAAAAGAGCCTTATGACCCTAAGAATGATCTGAGGGATTATAAGTATCCGTCGATTGATCTACTCGAAAAGCATGGAGAAGAAAGAATAGTACAGGATGCCTCAGAGCTGGAAATGAATAAAGTGAAGATTGAAGAAACACTCAAGAATTACGACATTGGTATTCAAAAAATATACGCTACGGTAGGGCCCACAGTCACGCTTTATGAAATAATCCCCGATCCCGGAGTGCGTATCTCACGGATTAAAAATCTGGAAGACGACATTGCGCTGAGCCTGGCGGCGCTTGGTATTCGTATCATAGCCCCTATACCGGGCAAAGGTACCATCGGTATTGAAGTGCCTAATAAAAAGAAGACAATTGTGAGCATGCACTCACTCATCAGTTCGGATAAGTTTATCAATAATAGTTATCAATTGCCGATAGCCTTGGGTAAGAAAATTGATAATACGAATTTTATCGTTGATCTTACTTCCATGCCGCACTTGCTTATGGCCGGTGCCACCGGTCAGGGTAAATCCGTAGGGCTCAATGCGGTGCTTGTTTCTTTATTATACAAGAAACATCCATCGCAGATCAAATTTGTACTCATTGACCCCAAGAAGGTAGAGCTTAGCATTTATAAAAGCATCGAAAAGCATTTTCTGGCTAAACTGCCAGATGAAGAAGATGCGATTATAACGGATACTAAGAAAGTAATTCATACCCTTAATGCACTTTGCACGCTGATGGATATCCGGTACGATTTACTAAAAGAAGCGGGTACCAGAAACATCAAAGAGTATAACCAAAAATTTGTGGCAAGGCGCCTCAATCCTGAAAAAGGACATGAATTTTTGCCGTTCATTGTTTTGGTTATTGATGAGTTTGCCGATCTGATCATGACAGCGGGCAAAGAGGTGGAAATGCCGCTGGCGCGTTTGGCACAGTTGGCCCGTGCTGTTGGTATCCATCTCATCATTGCCACACAGCGGCCATCTGTGAATATCATTACCGGTATTATTAAAGCCAACTTCCCTGCGCGGATTGCCTTTAAAGTGAGCAGTAAAATTGATAGTCGCACCATTCTGGATACAGGTGGAGCAGAGCAGTTGATAGGGAAAGGTGATATGCTTATCAGTTACAATGGTGAGATTACCCGCTTGCAATGTGCGTTTGTGGATACACCGGAGGTGGATAATATTACTGACTTTATTGGTGAGCAAAAGGGATACCCTGAAGCGTTTAAACTGCCCGAGTATGTGGATGATAAAGACTTTGAAGCCAAATCTGTAGATGCGGCCGATCGCGATCAGCGCTTCCTGGAAGCAGCCCGCTTGATTGTACAATCCCAAAGCGGCAGCACATCATTACTACAACGCAAGATGGGCCTGGGTTATAACCGTGCAGGGAGGTTGATGGATCAGCTTGAGGATGCCGGCATTGTAGGGCCAAGTCAGGGAAGCAAACCGCGAGATGTGATGGTGAAATCGGTGGAGGAGTTGCTCTCAATCGTTGGGGATACTATCTGACCTGTTATCTCATTTGAAACTTTTTTTATCGTTTGTTTTTTTCTGAAAGCAGTAGAACCCGCTGGGGTTTTCTTAGGGGGAATAATGGTTTTATTGATGTTGTAGCCGCGAAGGCTCGAGGGCTCCAGGCTTTTTTACTCACTCTGCGAGAACGCAGCGTTCTTCCTTCTCTGCGTTCATTTTTTAATAAACCACGGTTGGAGTCGAATCCTTCACGCTGTCCTGTCCTATTGGACGAGAACAGGTGAAGGGAACCTTATTGATAATAAAATGTATATTTGAGTTATGCTTTTTTAAAATCAAAAGGATTATGAAAAGAGAGATCCATCTTAACCCAAAAGAAAAAATTCAGGAATGGGTTTTACT